>CAMVBD010000088.1 GCA_947165615.1 uncultured Clostridia bacterium
TTGCCAAGAGCCTGGTGCTGAAGCTGCAGAACGTGGTCAAGAACTCCATCTTCAACGTGATCATGAAGAAAATCGGCTACGTGCAAGGCCTGAAGATCGGCACGCAGACCGAAAAGACCAAGCGCTGGGAGTTTATCCTCTGCGCCATCATGCCCACCATCACCGGGGCGCTGGGCATCCTGCCCAAACTCCTGTGGCCCATTTCCAAGAAAAAACGCGCCCAGATGTACTACGAACTGTCTGAGCGCAGAAGCAGCATGGTATCCGACTATGTGGAAAGCCTCAAGAACGAAGAACAAACCGAAACGGTCTGAGGCTGACGGACAAAAAACGGATCGGCGCGTGCCAAAGCACGCGCCGGTTTGGATAAAAGGATAGGATCATGAGCATTTTTGTGGAATTTACCCTTTGGTTTCTGCTTGCCGAGGCCATCGTGACCGCCGTCTGGTTTCCGCTTCGGAAAAAGCAGATAAAGCCCGCCGTCCGGGGGCTCCTTATCGCCGGAAAGGCGATCCTCGGCGTCGTGCTCGGCGCTCTCGTTATGGCAGGCCCCGTGCAGCTGAGAGTTCTGCAGCCGCTTTTGCTTGCCCTCTACGTCGCGCTTTTGATGGACGCCTTTGCCGACCTTCTTTATACGGTCGTTCAAAAGATCCGCAAAAAGGACCGCCGCCCCGGCGTCTTCAAGGCGGTCAGCCTCTTGTTCGGCGTTCTGTTTTTTGTCTACGGCGTCGTCAACATGGAGGTCGTCACCCCCGCTTATCACACCTATACGTCCGATAAACTCAAAGAAGAGCACACGGTCGTCTTTATCGCCGACCTGCACGTCGGCTCCGCCCAGCCCTTTTCCGTGACCGAAAAAACGGTCGAGGCGGTCCGGACGCTGTCTCCCGACTGTGTCATTCTCGGCGGCGACATCGTGGACGATTACACGACGAAAGAAGAGATGGAAAACACCTTCCGCCTGTTTTCGGATTTCGGCGCGCCGGTCTATTACCTCTACGGCAACCACGACCGGCAGGGCCACGCCGAGTACGCGGGCGGCAAAAAGTTTTCGCAGGAGGAACTGGAAGCCGCGATGACCGGCGCCGGCGTCGTCATTCTGAAAGACGACTTTGCCAGGGTCGCGCCGGACCTGCTCATCCTCGGACGCGAGGACATAACGGAAGGGGAGGGCAGAGCGGACGCCCGGACCCTTCAGAATCCCGACCCGGACGCGTTTCTGATCGTCGCGGACCATCAGCCCGTGCAGTTTAAGGAAAACCTTGCCGTCGGCACGGACCTGCAGCTTTCGGGACACACGCACGCGGGACGGTTGTTCCCGCTGGGCCCCCTTTATGATCTCATCGGTTATAACTGCGGCGACTATGCCGAGGGGGACGCCATTATGAACGTCAGTCCCGGCGCCTGCGGCTGGCGCATGCCCATCCGCACCCAGGCGCATTGCCGTTACGAAGTCATCACCCTCAAGCCCGCCGCCTGACGGACGGCTGTCACCACGCGAAAGGAGCGCCTATGTACACCGAACGACTCAAAGAGCGCGTTTACAAAAAACTGCGGGAAGCCCTGCATATCTATGAAAAACGGATCTACGTCAAGGTCGGCGACCTGCAGAACGCCGAGGGCTTTCTGACAAAGGAACACCGCAGGACCGTACCGGACAAGGGCTGGTTCCCGCTGTCCCCGGGCTATGCCTGGGGAGGCGAATGGAACAACCTCTGGGTGCGGGGCGACTTTCCCGTACCGGCTCAACTGGACGGGCAGACCCTTTACGTCGTGTCAAACTGCGGCGGGTACGAGCAGATGTTTTTCCTCGACGGCCGCCCGCACGGCAATTTCAATACCAAAAACCGCGATTTTATCGGCGGCCACCATGCCGCGCAGGTTATCGGGCCGGTCAGGGCAGGGCAGAAACTCGACCTTGCCTTCGAGTGCTACGCCGGACACTTTGACGTGGACACCGACCCCTACAACAACTATGAATATCCCGACATCCCCCAAAACGACTACGCGCAGGTGTATGCCGGCGCCGAGATCTGCCTGCGGGACGACGACGTTTTTACCCTCATTTTCGACGTCCGCGAGCTTCTGAACGCCGCGACCCGTCTGCCGGACTGCATCTTTACGTCCGCCAAGGCCAAACGCGCGCTCGAGGAGATCAACAAGGTCCTCGTCCTCTACCCGAAGCACGCGGGCGAGGAGGAGGTGCGCGACGGCGTCAAAAAGGCGCTTGCCATCTCCCGGCCCTTCTTCTCCGGCGGCAATTCCCGCGTGTTCGGCAGGGTCGGCATTATCGGCCATTCCCACATGGATACCGCGTGGCTTTGGCCGGTCGATGAGACCATCCGCAAGTGCGCCAGGACCTACTCGAACGCTTTGAGCCTCATGGAGCAGTACCCGAGCTACAAATTCATGCAGTCCTCGGCGCTGCACGGCGAGTGGATGAAGACCTATTATCCTACCATTTTCGAGGAGATGAAAAAGCGGGTCGCCGAGGGGCGCTACGAGCCGAACGGCGGCGTCTACGTCGAGTGCGACTGCAATATCACCTCCGGTGAGCTGATGGTCCGGCAGTTCCTCAAGGGCCAGCAGTTCACGCGTGAAAACTTCGGTTATACGGCGGACAGTTTTTGGCTGCCGGACACCTTCGGCTACAACGCCAACATCCCGCAGATCATGCGCGGAAGCGAGGTCAAATACTTCTATACGACCAAGATCTCGTGGAACGAACTCAACCGCTTCCCGTTTGAAAGTTTTGTCTGGCGCGGCATCGACGGCAGCGAGGTGCTCACGCATTTCAACCGCACCCACTGCTGGCCGGATGTCAACGACGTCTCCTCCTGCGTGCGGGAACTCTCGCTCAAGGATACCACTGACCTGCGGCTTCTTGCTTACGGCTTCGGCGACGGAGGCGGCGGCCCCACCCCCGGCATGATCGAAACGTCCCTGCGCTCGTCGAATATGGAGGGGCTTCCCGAGGTCGAATCCATGACGGTCAGCGCATTTATGCGCGAACTGGAAGAGCAGAAAGCGCGCCTGCCCGTGTATCACGACGAATTATATCTGGAGCTGCACCGCGGCACGCTGACGCAGATGCACGACGTCAAGCGCAAAAACCGCAAGGCTGAGTACGCCCTGCGCGACATGGAGTACTTAAACGTCCTTTCGGGGCTCCCCGCAAATGAAAACAGCGACCGGTGGCTGAAAACGCTTCTCAAAAATCAGTTCCACGACATTCTGCCCGGCACCTGCATCACGCCGGTGTATGAGGTCTATAACCGCGAAATGGACGCGCTGCTCTCGGACTACCGCGCCGCGGCAAAGGCCTACGCCGAAAAACTCGTCCGGGACAACGGCGGCGTCACCCTGCTGAACACCCTGTCCTTCGACCGTTCGGACCCTGCCGTTCTGGACCTGCCCGGCTACGTTAAGGACTATCCGTCCCAGCGCTACGTCGACGTTACGGGCCGCGAACGGCTTGCCGTCGGCGGACTGTGCGTCCCCGGCTTCGGCAGCCTCCATCTGGAACCTGCCGACGCGCCGCTTGCAAAACCGTCCCCCTTTACCTACGACGGCACGACCCTTGTTACCCCCTTTGCGAAAATCGTCTTCGGCGAGGACGGATACATTTCCTCGTTCGTCGATCTCGGGTCCGGCAGGGAACTGCGCAAACCCGGCGGCGATCCCTTAAACGTCCTGCTGTTCTCCGAGGACGTGCCGCTGAGCTACGACAACTGGGACGTCGAACGCGACGCGCTCGAAAAGGCAAAGCCCGTTTCGGGCTTCCGGGGCCGTACGCTTGTAACGGACGGCGCGGTGGAACTGCGGCTCAGGTCTGCCTTTGACGTCGGCGGCGGCACGACGCTGACGCAGGATCTGGTCGTTTACGCCGACACCCCGCACGTCGACTTCCACACCCTTGTCGACTGGCACAGCCACCACCGGCTCCTAAAGGCAGGCTTCGACCTCGACGTTTCCGCCAAGGAAGCCAAATGCGAGATCCAGTACGGATACATCGAGCGACCGACCACCGAAAACAACAGCCTGGAGGCCGCGAAATTCGAGGTCTGCAACCGCAACTACACCGACGTCAGCGAGCCGCGCTTCGGCGTCGCCGTCCTCAATGACTGCAAATACGGCATCGCGCTGTCCGGGGCCAACCTGCGCCTGTCGCTCCACCGCGGCGGCGATCATCCGGATGTCTCCGGCGACGAGGGCGTCCATGAAATGACCTATTCTCTGCTGCCGCATGCCGGCGCGTTCTGCGCCGAAGCCGTCGTGCGCCCGGCGTACGAGCTCAACGTCCCGTATTTCGCGGTGTCCGGAAACGCTATGGCGGCGCCCATCGTCCGCGTCTCCGCCCCGAACGTGCTGGTCGAAAGCGTAAAGCCTGCCGAGGACGGTTCCGACGCCTTTGTCCTGCGCCTGTACGAGTGCGAGGGCTCCGCCGCCAAGACGACTCTTTCCTTTGGCGTGCCGGTCAAAGCGGCGACGCTTACCAATCTTCTTGAGGATGAAAAGAAAGCCCTCGACCTGTCCGACGGCAGTCTTGCCCTCACGTTCCGCCCGTTTGAGATCAAAACCGTCAAATTGACACGTGGCTGAATTTCAGCAAAATCTATATCAATTATTCTGAATCGGAGGATATATATGAACAGATACCAGGAAGCAAAAACCATGTATGAAGCCCTTGGCGTCGATACCGAAATGGCGCTCTCCGCGCTCTCGGACGTCACCGTTTCGGTGCACTGCTGGCAGGGCGACGACGTCATCGGCTTCGACAGCCGCGAGTCCCTGTCCGGCGGCATCCAGACCACCGGCAATTACCCCGGCAAGGCCAGAACGCCGGAGGAACTGATGGCCGACATCGACAAAGCCTTTTCGCTGATGCCGGGTAAACAGAAGCTCAACCTGCACGCGTCCTACGCCATCTTTGACGGCGAGCCCGTCGGCCGGGATCAGATCCGGCCCGAGCACTTCAAAAAGTGGGTGGATTTCGCAAAGAAACGCGGCCTCGGCCTTGACTTTAACCCCACTTTCTTCTCCCATCCCATGGTCAAGGACAACCTGACCCTGTCCTCTCCCGACGAGACCGTGCGCAAATACTGGGTCGAGCACGGCAAGGCCTGCCTTCGCATTTCCCAGTATTTTGCCGAGGAAACGGGATACCCGTGTCTGATGAACATCTGGATCCCGGACGGCTACAAGGACATCCCCGCCGACCGTCTCGGCCCGCGCGCCCGCTTTAAGAAAAGCCTTGACGAGATCCTGTCCGAGCCTTACGACCCCGAAAAGGTCTACGTCACGCTCGAAAGCAAGGTCTTCGGCATCGGCCTTGAGAGCTACACCGTCGGCAGCGCCGAATTTTGCCTGAGTTATTCGACCAAAAAGGGCATCACGCCCCTCATGGACAACGGCCACTACCATCCCACCGAAATGGTCAGCGACAAAATTTCGTCCCTTCTGCTCTTCAACGACAAAATCGCCCTGCACGTCACCCGCCCGGTGCGCTGGGACTCCGACCACGTGGTGCTGTTTGACGACGAGACCCGTGAGATCGCCAAGGAGATCGTCCGAAACGACGCGCTGGACCGCGTGCTGATCGCCACCGACTATTTCGACGCGTCCATCAACCGCATTTCCGCCTGGGTCACGGGCGTCAGAAGCGTCCAAAAGGCCCTGCTTTTCGCCCTGCTGCAGCCCGCCTGCCTCAAAAATCTGCAGGACGACAACGATATGACAAGCCTGATGGTCATGCAGGAGGAACTCAAGACCGCGCCCATCGGCGACGTCTGGAACGAGTATCTCCGTCGGCAGAACGTTCCGGCGGATTATCTGACCGAAGTCAAGGAATATGAAAAGAAAGTACTGGTGAACCGCAAATGAAAAACATTTTTGAGGCGCCCTTTGTAAAGGAAATGCGTCAGACCACCGCCAATATGTACCGCCTCGGCTGGGATGAGCGCAACGGCGGCAATATCTCGTATCTGCTGGACGAAAAAGAGGTCGCCGAGTATCTGGACCTGACGCGCGTTGTGCGCACCATCCCCACGGGGTTTAACGCGCCGGAGCTTGTCGGAAAGATCTTTATCGTCACCGGCACCGGCAAATACTTCAAAAACGTGGACGGGGACCCCGAAACCAATCTCGGCATCATCCGCATCGCTGCCGACGGCACGACCGCGGAGCTTTTATGGGGCTACAAGGACGGCGGCCGCTTTACGAGCGAACTGCCCGCGCACCTGATGAGCCACATCCAGCGCCTGAAAGTAAACCCCGAAAACCGTGTCGTCATGCACTGCCACCCGGACTATACGCTCGCCATGACGCAGGTCCACGAAATGGACGAAAAAAAACTGACCCGCACGCTTTGGGGCCAGATGACCGAGTCCATCGTCGCCTTCCCG
>CAMVBD010000089.1 GCA_947165615.1 uncultured Clostridia bacterium
TCATTTTCGGCATGCGCACGCCCGAGGTCACCGCGCTGGAAAGAAGCGGGTACGACCCCATGCGCTATTACCGCAACTGCCCGGAACTGAAGACCGCCATCGACTGGCTGAGCGTCAACGAACTCGACGGCAAGCGTTTTCCGGAGATCAGCGAGACCATCAAGTACCACGATCCCTACATGGTGCTGGCGGATTTTGCGGACTTCCGTCTTGCGCAGGCAAAGGCCGAGGACCTGTATCTGCAGCCCGACGTGTTCGCTAAAATGTCGCTGATGAACATTTCCGGCGCGGGCTTCTTTGCAGCGGATCGCGCCATCAACGAATACGCGGAGAAGATCTGGCATACGAAGGGGATCGTCTGATGGCCGCATTTGACTCCACGCTGCCGTTTTTCAAATCCAAAACCGGACCCGTGGCCGCAGGGGAAACCCTGCGGCTGCGGGTCAGTCTGCCCCGCGCCTTCGGGACCTTTGCCTGCACGCTTGTTCTTCTGCGCGACGGCGGGTATCCTGATTACCGTGCCATGACGTGGGAGGGCACGGACAACGTCGATGAATGGTGGGTCCTGGATCTGACCCTGCAGACCCCGGGGCTCTATTTTTACCGCTTTCAGTACGAGACGGCGTGGGGCGTATCGCACCTCGGCCGCCACAAAAACGCTTTTTCCGGGGACATTTACGGCAGCGAAAGCTGGGTGCTGAACGTTTACGATCCGGCGTTTCACACGCCCGACCGCTTTAAGGGACGGATCATTTATCAGATCTTTCCGGACCGCTTTGCCCGCTCGGGCGAGCCGAAGAAGAACGTGCCCGGCGACCGGGTGATGCACGAAAACACCCGGGAAACACCCGTCTATGAAGTGGACGAAACCGGAGAATTCCGCAACAACGACTATTTCGGCGGCGACCTCAAGGGCATTACGCAGAAACTCCCCTATCTGAAAGATCTGGGCGTTGGCGCAGTGTACCTCAACCCCATTGCCGAGGCGCACTCCAACCACCGGTACAACACCGCGGATTACAAAAAAGTGGACCCGCTGCTGGGGACGGAGGACGACTTTCGTACCCTGTGCGAAAAAGCGCACGAACTGGATATCCTTGTGATCTTTGACGGCGTCTATTCCCACACCGGCGACGACAGCGTCTATTTCAACAAATACGGACGCTACGACTCTGTCGGCGCGTATCAGGGGAAACGCTCCCCCTATTACAACTGGTATACGTTTAAGGGGGACAAAAACCATTACGCTTCATGGTGGTGCATCAAGACCCTGCCGGAAGTCAATGAGGAAAACCCCGATTATCTGCGCTTCATCACCGGTCCCGGCGGGGTGCTCGATTACTGGTTTTCCCTCGGCGCTGACGGCGTGCGGCTGGACGTCGCCGACGAACTGCCGGACGCGTTTTTGGACGAACTGCGAAAAGCGGTCAAGCGCAGCGGCGAAGACAAACTCATTCTCGGCGAGGTCTGGGAGAACGCCGTGACCAAGATCAGCCACGGCGGGCGGCGCCGCTATTTTGACGGTCGCCAACTCGACGGCGTGATGAACTATCCGTTTATGAACGCGCTGATCGGGTTTGCCCTTGGGGGCGAAGCCGAAAAATGCCGGTACGAACTCGAAGAGATCGCCGACAGTTACCCGCCCGAGGCCCTTGCGGTGTGCATGAACCACCTTGGGACCCACGATACGGCAAGGCTGCTTTCCGTGCTGACCGGCGCGGACTTTGAACACAAAAGCCGCAAGGCGCAGGCTGAGACGGTCTTTACCCCCGCCCAACTCGCGCTGGCGAAACGCAGACTGAAACTCATTGTGACGATGGATTATTTTTTGCCGGGACTCCCCTCCGTCTACTACGGCGACGAAGCCGGCATGACCGGCGGCAAAGACCCCTTGAACCGCGCTTTCTTCCCGTGGGGCAGAGAGGACGCCGAATTGCAGGACTTTTACCGTTGGCTCGGAAAGATCCGTCTGTCCATGCCGGTCCTGAAGGAAGGCGGGTTTTATCCGCTGTCCGCGACGCTCGGCTGCGTGGCGTATCTGCGGTATCAGCCCGGGGAAAAGCGACTGGCCGTCATCGCCAACCGCAATCCGGAAGAGATCGATTACATCCTGAACCCGGACATGCGCGGCATGTGGAACGTAAACGACGACGTCAGGACCGGTGACAGCGTGCGCGTGCCAGCCATGAGCGCCGTGATCCTGGTGGATTGAGAAACAAAGGGTTTATAAAACCGTAAAAGCGCCCGACGGCAAGCCGGGCGCTTTTTTTGCGTTTGGTTTCGGGCAAAAGGAAAAGGCGTTATTCCGAAGAATAACGCCATAACCCCTTAATTAAAACTGCAAAATAGATTTTGTTTAGTTTTTAATTAATTACTTTCTCTTTTTGGAGACGACGAACGCGGCACCGGCGAGAACGGCGACAGCAGCGGCAGCGCCGATAGCCCAAGTGGAAGCGTCAGTCTTGGGGCCCTTGTCGGGCTGAGCCTCTTTGGAGCCTTCCTCAACGGAGGAAGCCTCTTCGGAGGAGGGAGTCTCCTGGGAAGCAGCCTCAGAAGAGGGCTCTTCTTCCTTCAGAGTGGCAGTCGCATCGGAACCGACAAGCTCGACGCCGCCCTTGTTGGTGACTTCAGCCTTGATCGCGGTGCTGGTAGCAGCCTCGTTGATGACGTCAAACACGAAGATAGCAGCCTCGAAATAATCAGAGTTAATGTCGATCTTGTCGCTCTTCTTCTTCGCGTCGCCAGCGAAAGTAGCCTTATCGGTCAGTTCGGTCTTGAAGTAACCGGACCACTTGATGAGGCCAGCAGTATCGGCGTTCAGATCTTCGGTGTAGGTGTTGCTCTTGGTCAGGGCGACCTGCTCAGCGTCTTTACCGGGATCGTTGTAGGAGAACTGGAGGACGGTGGCATCATAGGTGATGTCAAGATCCCAGCTCTTCAGACCGATAGCATCCTTAAAATACACAGTCACATAGACCTGACCGTCTTCAACGGCAGTCTCAAGGACGGCAGTGGGGGTGCCAGCGGCAAATGCCAGCGCGGACAGTGCAAAGATCATGGCGACGGCCATGACGGTCGCAAGAACCTTTTTTGCAAGTTTCATTTTTAGGACCTTCCTTTGAATAATTTTATATCATAGCCGTTCGGCTAAAATATACATAGTTTGCCCGTAGACAATTACAAACGCTATTATACAGGATTTGTTTGCATAAGTCAATAGGTTTCCCCGAAAAAAATCAGGGAAAACAGGAAAGGTTTGACAAAGCGTCGGCAATCGTGTATGATAATAACGTAACAAAGACGGAGCGAACTCCGTTTTGTTGTGAATCATATTATCATATTCCCTTTCGTTTTTCAATTCGCAACTTTTTAAAAGAATCCCGCATAATTCCGCGAACTTTGTACAATTTAAACAAGGAGGCTCTCATGTCGGAACGCCTGGACCGTCTTGCCGCCGTGTGCGGCGGCTGCAATCGCTGCGCCCTGTCTTCCACCCGGACAAACCTTGTGTTCGGAATGGGGAACGAGGCGGCAAAAGTCCTGTTTGTGGGCGAAGCGCCCGGCGAACAGGAGGACAAAGCGGGGCTTCCGTTCGTCGGCCCGAGCGGAAAACTCCTCGACCTGTACCTCGGCAGCATCGGGCTTGACCGGACAAAAAACGCCTATATCGCCAACATTCTCAAATGCCGTCCGCCGCACAACCGGGACCCGCTGCCGGAAGAGATCGCCGCCTGTCTGCCGTATCTCAGGGAGCAGACAAAAGCGCTCTCGCCCGCGTTTATCGTGTGTCTGGGGCGCTTTGCCGCCATGACGCTCATCTCTCCCGACTTTCGCGTGACGCGCGACCACGGCGTATTTTACGAAAAAGGCGGGATCACGTTTATGGGGACGTTTCACCCGTCGGCGCTTTTGCGCGACCCGGAAAAGAAGGGCCTTGCCCTGAACGACTTTTTGGGACTGGAAGAAAAACTCAAAGAAAAAGGAATTCTGAAATAACAGCAGGGAGCGAATATTTCGCTCCCTGTCAGTTTACCCGGACCGGCGCGGGATTTACATGGAAATGCGCGCCGTTCTTTTCATTTAAATAAAGGATCGCGTCAGCCGATGCGGTCGGCAAGAAGCTGGACCTGCGACGCGCCGCGCGTCATGGATACGTTATTGCAGAACAAAACGTCGTCAATGCCTTTTTGCAGCACAAGGCCCGTCACGGTGCCGCTGTAATAACGGTAATCCATGATATAAACGTATTTATAATGCTGGCACAGCAAGGGCGCGAGGGCGTTGCCGAAGCTCTCCTTGACGAGCAGGATGCTGGGTCCTTCGGCCATATCCTTATTTTCGATGACCGAATAGGGGTTGTCGCCCCAGATGAACGCGCCGTATTTAAGGGACGGTCCGTTTTGGGATTCGTCATAGATCACGGGGCCGCGGTTTTCGTTTCCGGCGCTGTCGATGAACAGGAAGTCCGTATTGACCGGCGGCATGAAGGTCTCCACGACGTCGGGATAGGCTGCGAGCGCCGGGTTCATTTTGGAATCGTTGTAGAAGGAGCCGAGGAAGCCGTCGAAGTCGCGCTTGACGTACGCGGACAGTTCCAGCGGCGTAAAGCCCTTCGCTTTGCAGAATTCCCGGTAGGCGTAGTAGGCGCCGAGGCCCGTCCAATGGTGGTCGGTACGGAAATAGATATACTCGTTTCTGTGGGCCTTGAGCGCGTCAAAGATCGGCACGACCGTGACGTCCGAGGTCATGGAGCCCTCCATATAGGCGATGGCCTTTGCCTGATCGGAGACCGTGTCGCTGACCTTCTGGCGCTCCTCGTCCGGCAGGGTGACGTCGATGCTGGTCGGGATGATCATGTCGTAGACGTTTGCCGTCCCCCTGAGGCGCGCGCCCGCAAGGCTGACTGCGTAGACGTAATTGTCGGCGGTGGACTGGACGAAGTTATAATACTCGTACCCCGCATTGCCGTAGATCATAATGGCGTCGAGTTTTTGGATGATCGCGCCGGGCTGGGCGGGGACGGTCGACGATTCCGGCACGTCGGACGGGGCGGGCTCGGTGGACTCCGCCGGTTCGGTCTCGACGGGCTCGGTGGATTCCGCCGGTTCGGTCGCGGCGGACTCGGACGGAACGTCTGACGGGGACACGGGCACAACGTCGTCGAGCCCCGGTTTCGGCGTGACGGGCACGTCCGGGATCTCGTCTCCTTTGACGCCCTCGTTGAAACCCATTTCGACGGTGTTGGTACCAAGCAGCGCCTGCACCTTGGCGTTCATACTCATCAGCGTATCCCGGAACGGGACGGTATCGGAAAACCAGGCGGAGATCCCGTCAAAATAGTCGCCGGAAAACAGCGCCTCGAAAGAAAACGCCGGAAATTCGGTCAGGCTGCGCTTTTCCGTTTCGCTGACCGTGGGGCGCAGCGGGATGATCAGAGACGTAACGGCGGCGGCGGACGCCGCGACCGCAAGGACAAAGATCCCGGTTTTTTGCCAAAACCGGAAGGTCCGCCCGTTTTTTTCTTTTTCCCGGGTCTCGAGGACAAACTGCGTGTCGTCGATCTCCTCGGCGGTCACGCGTTCGGTAAACTCGGAAAACGATTCGACCGGCAAGTTTTCGGGACCGGGCGTATAGGCGTCATTCATTTCGGTTTACCTCCTCAGAACTGGAAATACAGGAAGGGATTGTAGGCGTCCCCGACCAGCGACAGGACGGACAGCGCAAAGAGCGCAAGCGGGACGACGACGTTCAGAACGCCCCAGACCGCCGAAAGGGCTCCGCCGGCTTTGGCTTTGTCCCTGAGACGCCTGCCGAGCTTTGCCGCAAGCGGCGTACAGGCGAATACCGCGATGATAAAAAACAGAATGTATTTCGTCAGGAACGACGTGCTTTCGTAAGTCGAAAGCGGATTGCCGTTGGCGCACACAAGCGCTTTGAAGACGGTAATGACCATGGAAAGATCCGTGAATTTGAAGAAGATCCACCCGACGTAGACGAGCGCGAGCACGTAGATATGGCCGAGGACCGGGACCTTTTTGAGCGCCTTGCCGTAGACGAATTTTTCGAGCACAAGGAAGACGAAGAAATACAGCCCCCAAAGGATGAAATTCCAGCTCGCGCCGTGCCAAAGCCCCGTCAGGAACCAGACGATGAAAAGGTTGAGGACCTGCCGCGCCTTTCCCTTGCGGTTGCCGCCGAGCGGGATGTAGACGTAATCGCGGAAGAAGGAGCCGAGGCTCATGTGCCAGCGGCGCCAGAATTCGGTGACGGAGGCGGAGACGTAGGGATAGTCGAAGTTCTCTTTATAATGGAAGCCGCACATGCGTCCCATGCCGATGGCCATGTCGGAATAGGCGGAGAAGTCCAGGTAGATCTGCAGCATGAA
>CAMVBD010000090.1 GCA_947165615.1 uncultured Clostridia bacterium
AGCTTGCGCAGCGAATTTAGCTCCCAAAGGGAATTTAGCTGACCGCAGGTCAATTTAGCTCGCCGCAAGGCGAATTTAGCTGCGGCGCACTTCCTTACGGAAGGCGCTGCGCGCGGGCTGTTTTTGCGTCGGAGGGTTCCCGGCCGCAGGCCGCCGCTTATCTCCCCTGCGTCTGTTTCAGGCGCTCCAAAAACACGCCGGGCGTTACGACGTCGGTGTTTTCGTCCAGCAGGCCGACGAGCTTTTCCACCGCGGCCAGGGTGTTCCCGCCCTCGACAAAGGCGCCGCTCTCGTTGAGCCCCGACCAGGCGTGGACGATGATAAAGGCGTAGGAATCCGGGTTTTGGGGGTCGGCGGGCAGCGCGTTCACCGCGGCGGCGATCTCCTCGGGCGAGCAGCCGGGGTTGCCGTTCCAAAGCTTATACCGCGCGCCGACAATGGGCTTGCCGTCCACAAAGCGCGTTTTGCCGTGCAGACCGGCGTAATCGTGAAAGTCGATGTAAAAGATCCCCTCCGCCGGGGTGTTCTTTGCAAGCGCGTTCATGGCGGGCGAGGAGAAGCCGTCGTCGTCCAGCACCAAAAGCGCGCGGGTATCCAGCGCTTCCATCTTTTTTGCAAGGGTGCCGATCATGCGGTTTCGGGCAAGGGGATTCGTCCATTTGGAGGGGAAGGTATAGCCGAGGCCGCTGAGCGACAGGACGAATTCGTCATTTCCAGTCATTTCGCGGTAATAGCGGGCAAGATAGGGCGACGCGAGGTCCGCGGCGCAGGCCGGAACGCCCCACGCGAAGGGGAAGGTCCCGCGCACGGGCGAGCCGTAATGGGCCTTGTCCGCATAACTGTTCATAAACCACTGCAGGTTGTCGCCATCGGACATCAAGAGACACACGGTGCGCCCGCCTGACGAATCTTTCGCGGCGGTCTTCTGCCGGACCGAAACGGTGGGGAAGCCGCTGAGGACCGACAGGTTATAGGCGTGGTCCGCCGGGATCAGACAGGCGTTGCGGTTCGACAGGGACGAGACGGTGCGGTACTCGCCGAGGTCGTTGTTGTACCCGAAGACCAGCGCGTCGTCGTTCAGAAAGGCGAACACGTTGGAGTGCTGGGATTTCAGCAGCACGTTTTCGTCGTACCACACGTAGGCGCCGCACATGACCGCGTAATCCACAAGGCGCGGCGCAAAGGCCGCCGGCTGCTCGAAGGCGACGTCCCGTCTGAGCTTGCGGAATTCGGGCGTCAGCCGGAACTTTAGATCCGTCATCCCCCGCACGTCTTTTGTCATCGAAAGGCCCGCTTCCCGCACGGTCTCCTGGAACGCCGGGAGCACGACGATGCTGTTTTTCTGCTTGGCGATCGACAGGGCGATGGCGGCGCTCTCTTCGTCGCACAGGATGTACCCGTCAAAAAACGGAGCGAATTCCTTCAGCAGAGCGGGAAGATCCCAGGCCTTGCCGTTTTCCTGCGTTTCGAGGACCTCGACGGAGACCTCCGGCAGCCACGTCCGGTAGTTTCCGGCGCGGAACAACAGATTTTTTTCGCTGACGTTCGCAAGCAGCCCCTGCATGGAGGCGAGCGTCAAAGCGGAGCCGTCCGCCGGCGCATTTGTGAGCAGCAGCGTTTTGGCTGTGACCGCGGCCTTGGGGTAATCCGTTTGGGCGGGCTTTGCCGGAAGGGACAGACTCGACAGGGCCGTCAGCACGGACAGAAACCAGAGGGCGATTTGTTGAAGGACCATCTGCATAAGGAACGCTCCTTTCGGTATAAATATACTTCGATTTCATTCTAATCGAAACGGCCTGAAAAGTCAAGTCGGGGCCAAAGGAACGCATTTGCAAATAAAACAGAGAAAAAATGCTTTGAAGAATTTTTCTCATGGGTTTATTCAGCACACATCGGCACTGTCGAACCTGCTTTGGAGCAGGGTGGGCGTTCTTGAAAAATTATGGAGCCTTAAATTGTTCATTTAGGGATAAAAGACGGATCGTCGGTTCTGTCAAGCAAATAATCTACGCTGCACTGATAATAATCCGCAAGTTTAAGCAGCACCTCAGCCGTGAGTGCGATGACGCCGGTTTCATATTGAGAATAGGTGTTCTGTGACACATTGAGAACCGCAGATACTTCTCTTTGTTTAATATCACGATCCTCACGGATGTTTCTAAGATTCTTAAAAACCATAATATCTCCTCCGTCAATATTATGGAATATCTGAATTTCAGATATTGACTTTTATCTGTAATACAGATATAATTAAAGAAAATAAACAAGGAGGAGATAGATATGGCAAGAATTATCTCGATAACTGCTGAAACCGTTACGATTGGACTGGATAACGGCGGACTGAAAGAAGTTCCTTCCGGATCTTTGAACTTTGTTCCGCACGTTAACGATGAAGTTGAAATCTTTGAATCAATCGATAAAGTGATTGTTTCAAAAAAGGAACCTCAGAGGGATCAGCCGGGTTTGCAGCAGCCCGGTTATCAGCAACCGATCCCGAACATTGTAATAAACAATGCAAACAGCAATGTGAACACAAACACGAATGTGAATCAAAACAATGCCGGAATGGGAAGACCGAAGAATAAATGGGTTGCTTTGATTCTGTGCATTTTCCTCGGTTTCTTTGGCGCTCATAAGTTTTATGAGGGAAAAGTCGGAATGGGTATTGTGTACATGTTTACCGGGGGATTATTCCTGGTCGGTGTTATTATTGATATCATTGCGATTTTGGGGAAGCCCAATCCGTATTACGTTTAACAGAAAGAAGACCGTCGCGGCGGTCTTCTTTTTTCATTGACATTTTTTGTCTCATGCCTTAAAATGAAGGCGAAGTCTGAAAAAAGGAAGGTTCCCACATGGATTTCCCGAAACAGTTTATCTGCGCAACCGAAAATTACAGCACCTATGAGACCTTTGTGCCTTCTCCCTATTTTCGTCGGGTCTTTGTCCCAAAGGCCGCGGACTGCCGCCTGCGGGTGACGGGCCTCGGCTTTTACCGGGTGTGGATCAACGGCAAGGAGATCACGAAGGGGCTGCTCTCGCCCTACATCTCGAACCCCGACGACGTCGTCTATTTTGACGACTACGACCTTTCGGCCGAAATCCGGCTGAACGAGGAAAACGTATTGGGCTTTCAACTCGGCAACGGCATGCTCAACGCCCCGGGCGGCAGCATCTGGGATTTTGACAAGGCCGCGTTTCGCGCGTCGCCCCGGTTTTCGTTTTTGCTTACCGCGGGAAACGAGAGGCTTGAGGCCGACGAGCGGGTCAGGACCGCGCCGTCGCCCCTGTATTTTGACGACCTGCGCGCCGGGGCGCGGTATGACGCAAGGCGGGAGATCCCCGGTTGGAACAAGCCGGGCTTTGACGATTCCGGCTGGAAAAACGCGCTGCTCTGCGCTTCGCCGAAGGGTGAAAGCCGCGTCTGTGAGGCGGCCCCCGTTCTGCCGACCGGGGAGGAACTGACCGCGATCTCGATCAAAAAGGCGAAGTACGTGGACTTTGACCCGCGCGGGGACGTGCCGCGCGTTACGGTGCCGGAGGACGCAAACGACGGAAACGAAGGGTTCCTGTACGACTTCGGGCAGAACAACGCCGGGATCGTACGCCTGAGAATAACGGGCCGCCCCGGGCAGCGGGTCGTGCTGCAGTTTGGGGAACTTTTAAAAGACGGCGACCTCGACTATAACAACATCGACTTTTACCCCGACGGCTTTTCGCAGCGCGACGTCTATATCTGCAAGGGCGGGGAGGAAACCTTCGAGCCGCCGTTTACCTACCACGGCTTCCGGTACTGTCTTGTCATGGGCATAAGTGAAGCGCAGGCGACAAAGGACCTTCTGACGTTTCTTGTCTGCACCTCCGCCGGAAAGGAAACCGGGCGCTTTTGCTGCTCGGACGAAACGGCGAACACGCTGTACAAAATGTGCGACGCGTCCGACCGGTCCAATTTCTATTATTTCCCGACCGACTGCCCGCACCGCGAAAAAAACGGCTGGACCGGCGACGCCGCGCTTTCCGCCGAGCATATGCTGATGACGATGGACGTGGGCGTCAGTTACCGCGAATGGCTGCGGAACATCCGCAAGGCCCAGCGGGCAAGCGGCGAGATCCCGGGCATCGTCCCCACCGGCGGCTGGGGCTTTCAGTGGGGCAACGGGCCCGCATGGGACGCGGCGCTGATCTTCATTCCGTATTTTACCTACCGGTACACCGGCGACCGGGAGATCCTGTCCGAAAACGCCGAGGCGATCGCGCGGTATCTGCATTACGCCGCCGGAAAACGCAAGGAAAACGGGCTGGTGGAATACGGCCTCGGGGACTGGTGCCCCATCGGCGGAGACGTAAAGCCCTCGCTGGAGTTCACCGACAGCGTGACGATCCTTACCTGCGCCGAAAAAGCGGCGTTCGCGTTCGGCGTTTTGGGAATGGCGGCGGAAAAGGCGTTTGCGCTCCGGCTGAAAACGGAGCTGCGGGAAGCGATTCGCCGCTGCCGGATCGATCCGAAAACCTGCGTCGCCGACACCGGCTGTCAGACCAGTCAGGCCATGGCGCTGTATTACGGCGTCTTTAACGAAGACGAAACAGAAAAGGCGACGGCGTATCTTGTCGACCTCATTCACAAAAACGGCGATCATCTCGATACGGGCATTCTCGGCGCGCGCGTGATCTTCCACGTATTGTCGGACGCGGGCGAAAGCGAACTGGCTTGGAAGATGATCACGCGGAAAGACTTCCCCTCCTACGGGGCGCTGATCGGCTTCGGGGAGACCACGATCCCGGAATGCTTCGACCTGCCGGGCGAAGGAAAGTACTCCCACAATCACCACATGTACTGCGATATCAAGAACTGGTTTATTTCCGCCGTCGCGGGGCTCCGCTATAACCCGGCGGGGGACGACTGCCGGTTTGCGCGCATAAAGCCCGCGTTCCTCGGGGACCTGACCTTTGCCGAGGCGTCCTACCGGTCGCCCTATGGGGAGATTTTTGTCCGCTGGGAGCGCGAGGACGAAAACATCCGCCTGCTCGTGCGCACCGCCGACGCCATAACGGCAGAAATCGTCCTGCCGGATGGCGAAACGATCCGGCACACGGGCGAAAAGGAATACGCCATCCCGATCGGGCGGTAAGCGAACAACCGGAACGGAAAAGGAGAGAAAAGCCTTGCGTATCGAGGAGTTTGATTCCAATTTCGCGGAGCATCCGCCCGGCGGCGAAGCGACGGTCTTCTGCGACGTCTCCTGTTCTCCCTTCACGGTCCACGGGCTGATGCGGGAGGAGGACGGGTATTTCCGGATCCCCCGCGCCGCGGCGGCGGCCGTGAGCGAAAACGTCGGGGTGCTGAATCTGCATACGGCGGGCGGGCGCGTTCGCTTTTGTTCGGACGCGGACCGGATCGTGCTGCGCGCCGAAATGCGCGCGGTGTCAAAAATGCCGCATTTCGCCTTGACCGGCAGTTCGGGGTTTGACCTCTATGCCGACGGCGTTTACGCCGGGACCTTCACGCCGCCGTATGACCTGGAAGACGGCTATGAATCGGTCCTTCGGCTCGGCGGCGGCAAAATGCGGACGTTTACGGTGCATTTTCCGCTTTACAGCGGCGTCAGACGTCTGCTGCTCGGGTTCCCTCCGGGCAGCCGGATCGAACGGGCGCCGGATTACCGCTACCGGCTGCCGACGGTGTATTACGGCTCGTCCATCACGCAGGGGGGCTGCGCCTCCCGCCCCGGAAACGCCTATCCGAATATGCTCTCGCGGCTGCTTTCGTGCGAGCAGCTGAACCTCGGGTTTTCGGGCTGCGCGAAGGGGGAAGCCTCTATGGCGGAATACGTTGTGGGTCTTCGGATGGCCGCGTTCGTGCTGGATTACGACCATAACGCGCCGGACCCCGCGCATCTGGAAGCCACCCACGCCGCGTTTTTCGAAACGGTGCGAAACAAAAATCCGAAACTGCCCATTCTGCTGCTCTCGCGCCCGGAGCCGAACCCGACCGGGGAGGAACTGCTTCGCCGCGATATCATAAAACGGACCTATGAAACGGCGGTGAAAAACGGCGACGGGAACGTATGGTTCCTGGACGGGACCCGGATGCTGCGGCTCTTCGGGGGCGATTCCGGAACCGTGGACCACTGCCATCCGAACGATCTGGGCTTTGCCTGTATGGCGAAATTCCTGGAGCCGACGCTGAAAACCGCGCTGCAAAAAACGGAAGAACAGGCCTGAGTTTGCGCAATTTCTGCGTGATTATCGCTTTTTCCCGGCGCAACCGCCGTTTTCCACCGCCGGTTGCGGGATTTCAAGGCGAACATGCTTGTCTGCAACCGCAAAACGCGGTATGATTCGGGTGTATTC
>CAMVBD010000091.1 GCA_947165615.1 uncultured Clostridia bacterium
GGCCGACCGGCGTTGTATCCAATGCCGAGGCTGGAGATATCACGATCGATCTCCCGGATTGAAGAAGGACCGTAATATATGCACGATATGAGCACGAAGCGCCCTCACGCAGGAACCGATATCCTGTCGTGAGAGCGCCGAGGGCTCTTTTTTTTTACATGAGTTCGCAGACGAGCTGCGCGAAGGTGACGGGATCTTCCAGTTCCATTCCGCCGATCAGTCTTGCTTCTCCGTACAGGAGTACCGCGTATTTTTTAAGCGTTTCCTTGGCGTTTTCGAAGAGGGACTTGAGTTTTTCGGCGATCGGATGCTCGTCGTTGATCTCGAGCGCGAGCTGCGCCTTGACGCCGGAGGAGCCAGGCATGGAATTGAGCACCTTTTCCATTTCGGCGGAAAGCACGCCCTCGCTCGAAAGGCACACGGGGTGCGTCTTGAGTTTGTGCGTAAAGCGGACCGTTTCCACCTTTCCGTCCAGCGCTTCCTTCATCAGCCCGAACATCTCCTCATAGGAAGCGTTATCGGCTTTCAGCTGCTCCTTTTCCTCCTGTGTGTCAAAATCGGCCTCCGCCGAGCAGATGTTGACGAAGGGCTTTTCCTCAAACTGCATAAGCGTGCGGATCGCGAATTCGTCCACATACTCGGTCAGATACAGGATCTCGTAGCCCTTTTCTTTGGCGGCCTCCGCCTGCGGCAGCATTTTGATTTTTTCGATGCTGTCGGCGCTGGCGTAATAGATCGCAGGCTGCTCGCTGCCCATACGCTCCTTGTACTCGGCAAGGGTCACGTACTTTTCTTCCTTGGAGGACTTAAAGAGCAGCAGCTCGACCAGCTCGTCCTTATGGATGCCGTAATTGCTGTACACGCCGAACTTGAGGGACGTGCCGAAGGCGTCGTAGAATTTCTCGTACTTCTCCCGGTCGGTGCGCAGCATTTTGAGCAGCTCGGATTTGATCTTCTTTTCGATGGTCTTCGCGATGAGTTTTAACTGATGGTCGTGCTGAAGCATCTCACGCGAAATGTTCAGGGACAGATCCTCGCTGTCGACAAGTCCGCGCACGAAATTGAAGTAATCCGGCAGGAGATCGGCGCACTTATCGGTGATCAAAACGCCCTTGGAATAGAGCTGCAGGCCCTTTTCGTACTCCTTGGAGTAATAATCAAACGGCGCGTGAGACGGAATAAAGAGCAGGGCGTTATAGGTCGCCTGACCCTCGGTCTTCGAGTGGATGACGCGCAGCGGCGCTTCATAATCGTAATAGACCTCTTTATAGAAGGCGTTATACTCCTCTTCGGTGATCTCCGACTTCTGCTTTTTCCAAAGCGGGATCATCGAGTTGAGGACACGATCCTCCTTGACCGTCTCGTACTCTCCTTCCTTTCCTTCCACGGGACGGGAGGTTTCCACTTCCATGCGGATGGGATAGCGGATATAGTTGGAATACTTTTTGACCAGCGCCGACAAGCGGTAAGTATCGAGGAATTCGTCGTAATTGACCTCCTCCGTGTTGTCGGCGATATAGAGCGTGATCTCGGTGCCGAAGCTCTCTTTTTCGGCGGGCGTGACGGTAAAGCCGTCCGCGCCGTCGGACTCCCAAAGATTTGCTTCTTCGTGGCCGTATGCCTTTGAAAGGACCTGTACCTTTTTGCTGACCATAAAGGCCGAGTAGAAGCCTACGCCGAACTGGCCGATGATCTCAACGTCGGCGTCCTTGCCGGCGTTCTCGTTTTTGAAGGCCTGCGAGCCGCTTTTTGCGATCACGCCAAGGTTGTTTTCGAGCTCCTCTGCCGTCATGCCGACGCCGTTGTCAATGATTTTCAGCGTGCGGCTTTCTTTGTCGGGGATCAGGCGGATGCAGAAATCATCCTTATGCAGCGTAACGCTGTCGTCTGTCAGAGAGCGGAAGTAGAGCTTGTCCACCGCGTCGCTCGCGTTCGAAATCAGTTCGCGCAGAAAGATTTCCTTGTGCGTGTAGATCGAGTTGATCATGAGATCCAAAAGCTTTTTGGATTCCGCTTTGAACTGTTTCTTTTTCATGCTTTGTTCATTTCCTTTGCTTTATATTTTCTCTGAGTCAGTCTTCAATGGCTGCCTTTCGGGAATTGACTTGATAAAAGAATTCGCTGTCGAATTTCGGCGAACGGTCGTAGTAATAGCAGCCGTTCTGCTCCTGCTCGATGTCAGTCAGCTGCGTGTAGCAGAAACCGAAGACCTTGGGATTATCCAGCAGCGCGTCCGTAAGACCTTTATAGCGCACTTTGAATTCTTCCTCGGTTTTCGGCGCGTTGCCGTATCCCCAGCTCGTCGCGGAATTTTCCGTCTGCTTTGCCCACTTGATTCCGCCGTACTCGCTGTAAAAAACAGGAAGGCCCTTTGTGTAGGTCTGGCGGTCGGCGCAGAAGTTGCGGATCTTGTCCTCGTCGCGGAACAGACGCTGTGTCTCGCTGAAAACGGCGACGTCCTGCTCGTAATCGTGCATATCGAAAATGTCGGTCTCGACGTGATAGTTGCCGCTGGTGTCGATGCACGGGCGGGTCACGTCCACTGCCTTTGTCGTCCGGTAAACGAGATTCAGAAGCGGGTCAAACTGCTGACGGCCGCCGACGTTCCAGGTCTCGTTGAACGGGCACCAGCCGATGATGGACGGATGGTTGAAATCACGTTCCAGCTCCGCGGTCCATTCGGGCAGGAAGGTATATATGCTGTCGGGACGGGAATGATCCAGTCCCCAGTTCGGGTATTCTCCCCAGACAAGGTAGCCCTCGCGGTCGCAGTGGTAGAGGAAGCGCTCCTCAAAGACCTTTTGGTGGAGTCTTGCGCCGTTGAAGCCTAACTTCTTGGACAAAAGGACGTCCCCGTGTAGCGCTTCATCCGAGGGCGCGGTATAGATGCCGTCGGGATAAAAGCCCTGATCGAGTACCAGACGCTGGAAGACGGATTTGCCGTTGAGAAGGAACCGATAGCCGTCCATTTGCACCTGACGAAGTCCGAAATAGGAATCTACGAGATCCTCTCCGAACGTCAGTTCCAAATCGTAGAGTCTCCCCTGTCCGACCTCCCAAAGGTGCGTTTCGGAAAGCGGAAGGGTCACGGTCTCGCTTCCGCCGGCGTTCGGGACGCTGACAGCGCCGACCTCCCTGCCATCATACAGGGCCTTTAAAGTCAAGTCGGCGTGCCCGCAGAGAGAAAACACCGCGGTAAGACTGGAGGTGTTGACGTCCGGGTAAAACCGGACGGATCGAATATAGGTTTTTGGGGTAAACTCCAGCCACACGCTCTGCCAGATGCCGGTCGTACGCGTATAGTCGCAGCCGTGGGAGTGATACTCCTCACTCTGCTTGCCGCGCGGGATATGGGGATTTCGCTCGTCGTCTTCACAAAAGACGGCGATCTCGTTGACGCCCGCCTTTACAAAGGCAGAAATATCGAAGGAAAACGAGACGTACCCGCCGACGTGGACGCCGGCTTCTTCTCCGTTTACATACACGGTCGTACGGAAGTCCGCAGCGCCGATATGCAGCACCGTCCGCCCAGATATCTGTTCGTCGGTCAGCTCGACCGTCCGGTGATACCAGACGCCGTACAGAAAATCCTTGATTTCCACGCCGGAAAGCGCGGACTGGGGACAGAACGGAACAAGGATCTTCCGGTCATAGGACGCAAAATCCGACTGGAGTCCGCGGGCGGGACCGCTTCTTCCGTTGTCAATGCAAAAATCCCACTCGCCGTTGAGCGTCATCCAGTTTTTACGCTCAAACTGCGGCTTCGGGTGTTCGCTTCTCGGTACGTTCATGCTGTTTTCCTCCTGTTATTCTCAATAAAACGTTGCGACGGGATCCTCCGGCTGCACGGCGGCTGCGGCGTTTTTCACAAGGAAAATCGGGCCTTTTTTGCCGTACAGACGGGAGAAGCGGACGTCGATCTCGGCTTCGATCATATACCACGCGGAGTTTTGCAGTTCCACGTCCTTCGGGAGTTTGGAGACCAGTCCGCAGTATTGAATGTCCGCCGCGCAGCAGGTCATGATGTGACGGCCCAGCACGCAGGTTTGATCGGGGAACTTTTTGTCGGTCGCGCAAAGCGCCTTGAAGCGTACGGTCTTGCCCTTGTATTTTTCTTTTTCTTCCGTCAGATCGCGGTAGAACAGGGCAAAATCACGATCCTCGATTTCGACGACGGGCGCGTCCAAATCGAAGGGCAACGGGTCCTCGATCTCGTCGGGATACAAGCGTCCGCTTGCATACTCATAGAGGATGTCCGTCCGGCGGGAGATGGCGCGCACGATCTTGTGCAGTTCCATGGTATCGAAGCCCTCGGGGAGCCTGTTGAAGACGCACACGTCGCAGTCCTTGAGCTTGTCCACCACAAGCTGACGCATATTGGCGTTGTAATTGAGGAACGTGCGTCCGTCGAAAAACAGCATATTCTGATACGGCAGCCAGCCCTCCGGCATGGCGTCGTAAAAATCCTGCAGCAGCCACATGCCGTTGTATTCGACCAAAACGCGCTCGGCGCCGCATTCGGTGACAAGCTTTTGAAGGTTTGCCTCGTTTAACTCCGACTGGTCCTCCAAAACCTTGATCGTCACGTTCTGCCCGGAAAACTTGGAGGCTTCATATTCCTCGATACCCTCCTCGCACACCAGCAGAAGCGTCTTTTCACCGGCGTTGAAGCGCTTGTCCTCCAGCGTATCCTGAATAAACAGCGTTTTGCCGCCCTCCAAAAATCCCGTAAACAAATAGACGGGAATTTCTTTTACATTAGCCATGATTTTTCTCCTCAGGCCTTGAAGGCTTCGGCGATGGCGTCTTCCTTGAGTTCGGAGCCGATCACGCAGAGTCTGCCGATCACGCCCGCGCTGCCGGTGCGCACGTCCGCTTCGCCGGGAATGTAGTCAAAGTGGATCCACGTTCCGTCGTCTCCGGCGACAATGCCCTTGGCGCGCAGGACGTACCCAAAGCGGCTCTCGTCGCAGAGCTCTTCCAAAAGCGCGGTCAGAGCGTCCTTATTGAACTTCCTTGTGGTCTCGACGCCCCAGCTTGTGAACACCTCGTCGGCGTGGTGGTGATGATGATCGTGGTCATGGCAGCCGCAGGTGCAGCCTTCGCCGTGATCGTGATGGTGCTCGTGCTCCTCATCCTCGTCGTGGTCGTGATGATGGTGGTGCTCGTGCTCCTCATCCTCATCGTGGTCGTGGTGATGATGTTGCTCGTGCTCTTCGTCCTCATCGTGGTCGTGGTGATAGTGGTGCTCGTGCTCCTCATCCTCATCGTGGTCGTGATGATGATGGTGCTCGTGCTCCTCGTCCTCGTCGTGGTCGTGATGATGGTGGTGCTCGTGCTCATTCTCTTCCACAAGAAGAGACAGAACGGCGTCAAGCGTATCCTTGCGTTCGACGGCCTCCAGAAGGGTCGCACCGTCGAGCTGCTCAATGGGAGTCGTAACGATTACGGCGCCGGGGTTCTTTTCACGGACCATCTCAACCGCCGCGGCAAGCTTTTCGTCGCTGACGACGTCCGCGTGGCTCATGATGATGGTGCCCGCGTGCTCGACCTGATCGTTAAAGAATTCGCCGAAGTTTTTCATGTACATCTTGCATTTGCCCGCGTCCACAACGGTCGTAAAGGCGTTGAGTACGATCTCCTCGCTGCCGATGTTCTGTACGGCGCGGATCACGTCGGAGAGCTTGCCGACGCCCGAGGGCTCGATGAGGATACGATCCGGATGAAATTCGGCAAGGACCTTTTTGAGCGCTTCGCCAAAGTCGCCGACCAGACTGCAGCAGATGCAGCCGGAGTTCATTTCGGTGATCTCGATCCCGGCGTCCTTGAGGAAGCCGCCGTCAATGCCGATCTCGCCGAACTCATTTTCGATCAGGACCAGTTTTTCATTCTGATAACTGTCGCGGATCAGTTTTTTGATCAGCGTCGTCTTGCCGGCGCCGAGAAATCCGGAAAAAATATCAATTTTCGTCATTTCGATTCATTCCTTTTCAGTAATTTTCCAAAATATTATTATAACACATTTTTCATTTTATACAATATATTTTTTTAAAATTTTATACCCCGCTTTTAAAGCGGGGCGGATTCTGTTTTTGTGATACATATTTAATTAAGAATAAGGATCCTCGGTTCATCTATAGAATCGTTCATGTTCTCGTTTAACGCATCCAAACGATCATAATGCGCATCGTTTTCTTTTGCGATCGTCCAAAGGTCTTCTCCGGCATTTGCATAATACAAGATGATCCGATCGTTTTTCGTTTGCTCGACCGTAACAGGTCCGTTTACGGACACAATACTCTTTTCAGAACGCTTCAGCA
>CAMVBD010000092.1 GCA_947165615.1 uncultured Clostridia bacterium
GGCGCCGACCACCGAAGCCCCGACCGAGGCCCCGGCGCCCACCTACTCCGTGGAGGATATTGCCGCCGCCATCGCGTCCCGCGGGACCTTTAAGGAGACCATGACCGCCTCGAGCAGCGCCATCGGCCTGCAGCGCTTCGGCATTTCCGCCGGCAGCGTCACCGAGGCCGCCTACTACGCCGGGACCGGCGCCGTCGCCGAGGAGATCCTCGTCGTCAATACGTCCTCCCCGGACGCCGTCAAAAACGCCATGTACGGCAGACAGGCCGAACAGAAAGAGGACTACGCCGACTACGTGCCCACGGAGGTCCCGAAAATCGAAAACGCGGTCGTTTACCAGTCCGGCTCCATCGTCGTGTACTGCGTCAGCGAGGACGCGTCCGCTGTCAGAGGCATTCTGTCCGGGATGATCGGCTGACATGGTATTCAGCAGTCTTGAGTTCTTATCGCTGTTTCTTCCGGCGGTATTCCTGTTGTATTTTCTTTGCCCGGTACGGTTTCGTAACGGGCTTTTGCTGATTTTCAGCCTGTTTTTCTACGGCTGGGGCGAGCCGCGCTACCTTGTCGTCATGCTCGCCAGCATCCTGCTCAACTACGTGCTGGGCCTCCTGCTCGGGAAGGCGGCGTCGGCGCGCGGGCGAAAAGCGATCCTTGCCGTCGGCGTCGTTTTGAACCTCGGCATGCTCGGCGTGTTCAAGTACGGCAATTTCGTCGTCGAAAACGTAAACGCCGTCGCAAAGACCGCCCTTCCGGCGCTGGAACTCACGCTTCCCATCGGCATTTCGTTTTTCACCTTCCAGGCCATGAGCTACGTCATCGACGTCTATCGCGGCAAGGCGAAGGTGCAAAAGAACCCCTTCAGCTTCGGCCTGTACATCAGTCTGTTCCCGCAGCTCATCGCCGGGCCCATCGTGCGCTACAACACGGTCGAAGCGGAAATCAATTCCCGCACGTCGGACTTTGCCGGCGCCGCCAAGGGCATTCGCCGCTTTGTGACGGGCCTTGCCAAAAAAGTGCTGCTGGCAAACGGCATGGGCGCCGTCTTTACAAGCCTCACTTCCGGCGGCACGGCGCTGCCCGCCGTCTCCGCGTGGGTGGCGGCGCTGGCCTTCGCTTTGCAGATCTATTTCGACTTTTCGGGGTATTCCGACATGGCCATCGGCCTCGGCCTCGTCTTCGGCTTCCATTTTGAGGAAAACTTCAACTACCCCTACGTTTCCAAATCCATCACCGAGTTCTGGTCCCGCTGGCACATTTCGCTGTCCACGTGGTTCAAGGAGTACGTCTACATACCGCTGGGCGGCAACCGCAAGGGTAAACTAAAGCAGGTGCGAAACATTCTCGTCGTGTGGCTGCTGACCGGACTCTGGCACGGCGCGGCGTGGAATTTCGTGCTGTGGGGCCTGTACTACGGCCTTTTGCTCCTGCTTGAAAAATTCGTGCTCAAAAAGGTCCTCGACCGGCTCCCGTCCTTTGTCGGGCACGTCTATACGCTTCTTGTCGTGCTGTTCGGCTGGGTGCTGTTCGCCTTTGACGACGTCAGCCTGATTCCGGGCTTTCTCGGCTCCATGTTCGGGCAAAACGGCTTTGCCGCCGCCGACACGCTGTATTTTGTCAAATCGAACGTCGGGTTCTTCGTTCTGTGCGCCGCCGCAAGCCTGCCCCTTTGGAAAAACCTCGGCAAAAGGTGGGCCGAAAAATACGGGGACAAAGCGTGGAGCCTTGCGCCGGAACTCCTTTGGTACGTCCTGCTGTTCTTTTTCAGCGTCGCGTCGCTTGTCAAGGGCGGCTACAACCCCTTTATCTATTTCAGGTTTTAACGGGAGGCGCCTATGAAAAACAAAATTTTTACGGGCGTGTTCGCCCTGCTGCTGTGCGCTTTGACGGCTTTGACGCTCCTGCTGCCCAAAAAGACGTTTTCCGAGACCGAAAAGCGCGATCTTGCCGCCTTCCCCTCGCTTTCCGCCGACACGGTGCTGGACGGCAGTTTCCAGTCGGGGCTTTCGGACTATCTCGGCGACCATTTCGTCTGCCGCGACCTGTTTATCAGCGCGGACAGCGCCTTTGCGCTCGCCCTCGGAAAGACCGGGCAAAACGGCGTTTATCTGACAAAAAACGGCCTCATGGACTCGTTTTACGCATCGGACGCCAAACGCTTTGACGAAAACGTCGAGGCGCTGACGGCGTTTTCGGGGCTGCTCAGCGAGCGAAACGTCGCTTTCCGCGCGCTGATCGTCCCGACCGCGACGCAAACGTATGCCGACCGTCTGCCTCTGGGCGCGACGGATCTGGACAGCGCCCCGTTTTTTGACCGGCTGAAAACCGTGCCGGGGTACGTGGACGTCCGGGATGTTTTTTCGGCGCACAGGGACCAAAAGCTTTTTTATCAGACGGACCACCATTGGACCGCCCTCGGCGCGTACCTTGCGTATTGCGCGTATAAAGAGAGTTTGGGGCAGTCCCCGGCGGAAATAGACGCTTTTCGGCTGCAAACGGTCGCGGACGAATTTTACGGCACGCTGTATTCCCGCTTCGGCCTGTTTTTGCCGGTGTTTTCCGATACGGTGGAGGCGCCGTCTCCGGACGTCCTCGGTGCCCTTACCGTCGTCAATTCCAAAAACGAGACGACCCGTTCCATCTACGCGCCCGAACGCCTGTCCGAAAAGGACAAGTACCTGTATTTTCTCGGCGGCAACGACTCGGTCATCCATATCACGACCGAAAATAAAAACGGCAGGCGGCTGATGCTGGTCAAGGACTCCTACGCCAATTCCTTTTTGCCCTATCTCATCGGGGATTACGAAGCGATCACCGTCGTGGACCTGAGGTACCTCAACAACGACCTTGTGCTGAACATGATCGAAAAAGAGGGGATCACCGACGTGCTGGTGCTCTATAACCTGAAATCCTTCGCGTCCGATTCCGGCGTCCCGCTGCTGACGCTGGAATAAAGAACGGTCGCAACAACGAGGTCCAAGCGGGCCTCGTTGTTTTTTGGTAGCACGGCACACCGTGCCGTCTGAATATATGGTAGCACGGCACACCGTGCCGTCTCGCGGACCGGAGGGTGGGGATGCGACCGACGGGATGGGGTTCCGGGAAACGGATGTGTTTATTTCGGGCGGATCTCCCCCGACGGTTCGCCTGCGACGGATATGCCGCCGGAACCGAAAATGCCCATCCGACGTATTCGCCGCCTGAATATATCGAGTCGCCGAAAATCACAACGTCGGGTTGTCCCGCGCCGGGGCGCGGGTCCCCGGTGGGGACCTCGGCGAAGCCGAAGCGCCGACCGAGCCGGCAGGCGAGACGGGTTCGTCCGGCAAACATATTCGTTTTTGTCAACATCATCCGGGACGACCCCACCCACACCGCGGCACAAGAGACGGCGCGGTGTGCCGTGTTACCGGCGGAACCGGTCGCCCGAATGGTAGCACGGCAGACCCCTGCCGTCTCGCGGGCCGGAGGGTGGGGAGCCGACCGACGGAATGGGGTCCCGGTCTGCGAAATAATCTGTTTCGGTCGGATCTCCCCCGACGGTTCGCCTACGTCGAACAGGTTTCCGGCGACGCGGTGCGTTCAGACGGCGGGCACGCGTGGGAAACGTATCGCTATCCGCTGCCCGGATGGGTCGGGGCGAACCCTCAGGGGAAACAGGGCCGATGGGACTGTCTGCACCCGGATAAACCGATCCGTCGGCCCTGTTCCCGCCTTCGGCTCCGCGAGACGGCGCGGGTGCGCCGTGCTACCGGCGGAACCGGACGCCCATTCGGCAGCGCGTCCCCTACAAGGGAATGACCGGTTTTTTTCAAACGCATGAAAAAAGAGGCCCTCGAAAGGACCTCTCTTTAATTATGCATAATTTTATAAAAAAATTATAGGTGAGCCAGAGATTATTCGTTCTCTTCCTCTTCGAAAGCGTAGTGAGAGCTCAGCTTGTTAGCGGTGATGAAATCGATAATCTGCTTGAGAGCCTTGATAACGGTTTCGATGATATCCTTGAACCATTCAGCGGTCATGTTTTCAATCTTCATTAGTTGCACCTCTTTTCATAATATAATCGGGGAAAGAAAGCCGAATTATGCTTCGAGCTGGTCCTTCTTCTTGTTGAAGTAATCCTTGGAGGTCTTGATGAAGTTGACAAGCTCCGTAAGGACGGTCTTCAGCCAATCGAGGATGGTCTTGACATTCTCAAAATCCATTATGTGCACCTCTTTTCTTTTTTGATAAAAAAGTAGGAAAACTATTTCATTTACAGATAATGAAATAATTATTCACCTTCGCCAACGGTGATCTTCTTCTGGAAACCGTCGATGAAGCTCTTGAAGATTTCGACAAGATTCTTGATGAGAGCGACAAGATTGTCGACCACGGTCTTGACGTCTGCTGCTGCGGGCATCTGCATGTGTGGCACCTCCTTCTTAATGGAATAAAAATGTGCAATTTACATTGCGGTTTTGTGCATCGCTTATTCAGCCTTCAGCTTATCGGAAGCCTCGGACGCCCAAGCCTTGACCTGCTCAAAGAACGCATAGAGGTCCGTGAAGAATTTCGCGATGTGCTCAGCAAGCTTACCCAGATTCATTATGTGCACCTCTTTCCATTACGTTGTCAACACAGAATCATACCGCATTGCAAGAGTATAATATCACGCAGCATTTGAATTTTCAAGACCTGAAGAGGAAAAAATTGATTATTTACATTTATAACAAATTTATGCCAAAGTTTAAATAAATGTGAACCATGCCCCATTTTCTTGCTTTCGTTCCCGTCTCTTCGGCGAATGAAAAACCAGCCTGCTTTTTCCGAAAACCGGCGTCGGACCCGGCAAAAAACAGAGCGTGACATTGTCACGGCAGATATAGATAGAAAGAAAAAGAGAAAGATTTATATTTCATATTCCATCATCATAATAAAAGCGCCCGCAAAAACGAAAGTGGACATTGTCCACCCAGAGTAAGAAAAAGAAAAAAGAGAAAGATTTATATTTCAGATTTCATCATCAAAAAAGTCCCGCCTGCGCGGGACCGATGACGACGGTGAAAAACGTATCGTATTTTTTTTCTTACGCTGTCAGCGCGTCCAGCGAACAGGAATAGACCCACTCGAGGACGTCGCCGTCGGAGAGGACGTATTTGGAGCAGCCGACGTCGGGGTATACGCCGTTGACACGGTAGGTCCAGCCGGAGTGCTCCCCGCAGGAAAATTCATAAAAGTACCCGACGCCGAGGACGTAGACGGACGAAAACGCGTTTTTGTCCGCGCCCTGTACTTCCAGCGGGAGCTTGTTGTGCCGCACGGTGCGGGACAGCATATCATAGGCGGTGTCGCCCTCGCGCAGCACGTACACGGTGGGGGACAGCAGCATGCCGTCCTTTGGAAGATAGGGGAGCAGCGCGGGGTCGAGGTTGTCCCTGTGTTCGAGGACGGACGTAAGATCAATGGACACGGTCACGGTGCGGCTGTCGGGGACCACGTCGTCGATGTGCAGAAGATAGTACTCGTCCACGCTCTGGATCTTGCTGCCGCCCAAAAACACCGCCAGCGCCAGCACGACGGAGAAGATCACCAGAAGGTCTTTTTTCATGCGCTTTTCCTCCGTTTTCTCCACAAAAAGAATATGCCCCCGAGGACGACCGCGGCGGCGGGGACCGCAATGACAAGCCGCCGCTTTTCGGGCGCGTCCCAAAGCGTCCGGAGGACGCCTTTTTTTGTCGGCTTTTCATCGGGATCGCTGTCGGCGGTCAGGGGCTTCAGCGGCTTTCCCCTGTAATCGAAGGGCTTTTTGCCGTCCTTTTTCAGTTCCATCGCAGCCAGCGCCAAAAGCGCCTCGGCGTCGGTCAGATCCGCGTCGTAGGTCGAGTCTGTCAGGGTGTGACGAAACATGCCGTCTTCTTTTTGGAAGGCGAAAAAGCCGTCGGCGGCGGACCTGCCGTTTTTGACAAAGAGCGGGTCTTTTTCGGGGTCAAGGCCCAGCGTACACAGGGCGACGACGACCCAGGCGGCAGTCTCGCAGGTCTCGCCTTCGGTCCCGGCAAAGGTTCCCCTGTCCGTCTGACGGGCGGAGAGCAGCGTCAGGGCGTTTTCCACCAGCGGGTCGCCGTCCGGCAAAAGGCCCGACAGGGCGAGGGCTGTCAGCGCCATGGCGGTCACGTCGGCGTCGCTTTTTGTCCCCGTCAGCGCCCAGCCGCCGTCGGGCAGGACCTTTTTTTTCAGTGTGTCCAAAAGCGACGGCGCGTCGTTTTCGGCGTCCGGGACAGCCGAAGTCAGCCCGAAGGCGGACAGGGTCAAAAGCGCGAACACGGGGCCGTTGACCCCT
>CAMVBD010000093.1 GCA_947165615.1 uncultured Clostridia bacterium
GTACTGAATCGACGTCCGGTGGACGTCGAGAGCCGCGCCTGACCGAGCGCCGCAGTGCGAGAATCGAGTCCCTTCAAGCGCGCCAAAGAAAAAGGACGCTGAAAGGCGTCTTTTTTCTTTTACTATTAAAAATCTGAAGGGACTCGAGGACGGCGCGGTAAGGCTACTTTTCTATTCGTAAAAAGCGTGGATGACGTCAGCTCCTTCCTTTACAAAAACAATGAATTCGTCGATCTCCACATGGACATTCTGCCAACCGGATGCGAAGGTCTCCCCGGATTTTGTCAGGGTCCAGCGACCGTCCGGCAGGTACACGGCTTTTTCTGTCTGTCCTCTTTGTACGATGGGGGCAAACAGGATATCGTCGCCGAACATATATTGCCCGTCAAGCGTCCAGCAAGCCTCGTCCTTCGGGAAATCGAAAAACATTGGACGCATGACAGGCCAACCTTTTTCAGAGGCGACGCGCATATGTTTTTCGATGTACGGCCGCAGCCTTTCCCGCAGGAGAACAAGATCCCTGAGGATCCTGTAATCTTCTTCACCGAAGCTCCAGATCTCGTTTGGGTCGCCGGTCCCTTCCTTGACGTTCAGTCTGCGTTCTCCATGATGGATACGGCTGCCGTGCAGCCGCATGACGGGGGAAAAGACGCCGTACTGAAACCAGCGTACGATGAGTTCGCGGAATTCGTCGCTCCTTGTATCCGCGCCGTAAAAGCCGCCGATATCGGTGTTCCACCATGGGATCCCACAAAGAGACATATTGAGCCCCGCCTTGACCTGATCCGCCAGGCTCTTGAAGGTAGAGGGAATATCTCCGCTCCAGACGAGCGAGCCGTATTTCTGGCTGCCGAGGTACGCGCAGCGGGTCAGCGTTACGGGCGCGTCTTCGCCCATGGATACAAAACCGTCATATGCCAATTTGGCATAATAGTAGGGGTACATAAGTCCCATTGCATTCCCGGGGCCGATGTGAAAAAGCAGGTTGTCAAAATGCTCCGGGTGGATCTCCGGCTCCGCTTCGTCAAACCAAAGCGCGTCGACACCCTGATCGAGGTAGTTCTCTTTAAGCTTTCCAAATACGAATTCCCGGGTGTCTGGATTCGTGACGTCGATTTCCGCCTGCGGGCCGTAAAAGGAAAACACCCTGTCCGAGCCCCGTGTCGTGCGGATGAGCAGGTTATTGTCCCGCATATACCGGTAGTTTGCTGAATTCTCGTTGATCGTCGGCCAGACGGACACGACAAGCTTTGTGCCCATGGCGTGCAGTTCGTCCGTCATAGCCTTTACGTCCGGCCAGTACGACGGATCGAACCGATAGTCCCCCTGCTCCGTCCAATGGAAATAATCGCAGACGATGGCGGACAGCGGAATGTTTTCCCGGTGGTATCTTCTCGCGATCTCGAGCAAATCTTCCTGCGTCTCATAGCGAAGTCTGCTCTGCCAAAATCCTGTCGCCCAATGCGGCATAACGGGCGCGTGTCCGGTCAGATCCGAAAGCGTCTCGCTGACTTCCTTTGGGGTACCTGCGATCACGACGTAGTCGATCTTTTTGGTCGCTTCAACACTCCAGCGCGTGCGGTTGTTCGATAATTCTACTTGTCCGACCGCGGGATTGTTCCACAGAAAGCCGTACCCGAGAGAGGAGTAAACAAAGGGGATCGTACATTTGGCGTTTACGTGCCTCAGATCGAAGGAGCAGCCCTTCAGGTCAAAGCAGCCGCTTGCTTCGTGACCGAGCCCATAAAACCGTTCGTTTGCCATGCCTTCAAACGTCACTCTTGCGGACCAGAGTCCGTCGCCTTTGGCAAGATAATTCCGAAAGCCGTCGTTGAAGGTCAGTTCCGGCTTTTCTTCCAGCAGAATTCTGCCGTTCTCAAAAAACGTGACTTTGCCGTTCGGCTCCAGCCGTACCAGCAGATGCCCGGTCCGAAGGGTAACGGCATGTTCTTCTTCCGTGATTTCACATGCGGTCTCCTGCGGCAGAAGCGTGAAGTTTTCGTCGGTTTCCCGACAGTTCGGAAACGCCTCGAAACGGATGGCGTTATCGTGGCAGGCGGAGAGCCGTACCAGCTCGCCGGCTCTTGAAAACAGGATCTTATGATCGGAAACCTTAGTGTTGTGCATCGTAATCTCACCTTTCGGGCGCCGGAACAGGCGTCCCTTTGCTATTGTATTTGCTTTTCCGTAAAATTGCAAGCGTTTCGGTGAAGAAAGGGAGAGGTGTGATACGTAAGTTACAGAATTTACAATGAATTCACAGAAATCTCAATTTGACAAAACAATTTTCATGGATAGTAAACTATGCAGAAATGCAACATCTGTACAAGATCTTTTAGGAGGCCGTTTTATGAAAGCACCGGTTAAAATCGGCGTTCTGGGCGCGAAGCGCGGGCAGGATATGATGCGGTTCTGCATGAGCTGCGGGGACGCTGTTCTGACTGCGATCTGTGATTTTTCACCGCGTTTAGAGGACATGAAAAAGGAGTATGAGGAAAAGGGCGTTGCGTTTTATAAAGAGTTTGATGAGTTTTTGGAGCAGGCGAATATGGACGCCGTTGTTCTGGCGAATTACGCAAACGATCACGTTCCGTTTGCCATCAAATGCCTCAAAGCCGGAAAGCACGTTATCAGCGAAGTGCTTCCGATCGAAACGCTTAAGGAGGCCGTCGAGCTGATCGAGGCGGTCGAGAGCAGCGATAAGATCTACGCCTACGCCGAAAACTATTGCTTTATGCCGGCGCCGCTGGAAATGAGACGGCTGTACCGCGAGGGCAAAATCGGAAGATTTGAGTACGGCGAAGGGGAGTATATGCACAACTGTGAGCCGGATTGGGCGCCGCTGACCCTTGCAAACCCCATGCACTGGCGCAATCGGATGTATTCGACTTATTACTGTACCCATTCCATCGGACCGCTGCTTTCCATTACCGGCGAACGTCCCGTCTCTGTTTCCGGGTTTGAGGTGCCTTTCAACGACAGGATGCGCCGGATGGGCGCGCTTGCGGGCCCCATCGGCATGGAGATCATTACGCTGGAAAGCGGCGCGCTGCTGAAAAGCATACATGGCGTCGGCCCATCTGAAAACTCCATTTGGTATAGCGTTTACGGAAGCGAGGGGCGACTTGAAAGCGCCAGAGAAGACGCAGAAAACGGCGCCGTCGATACGATTTACGTCAATCTGACGCAAAACAAAAAGAAGGATCTGACCTCCTATCAGCCCGCATACAGCGGCGAAGAGGCGGGAAAAAACTCCAATCACAACGGCGCCGACCATCTTGTGATGCAGCATTTTGTAAAAAAGATCCTCGGCGATGAGACTGCGATGGTGATTGACGTTTACCGCGCGCTCGACATGTTCCTGCCGGGCTTCTTTGCGTATCGTTCGATCCTTGAGGGCGGAAAGCCGATGGCGATCCCGGATTTCAGAGATCCGGCAGTCAGAGAACAATACCGTAACGACACGGCCTGTACCAATCCCCTGAAAGCAGGAAACATGCTTCTGCCTGTTTCTCCGGGCGGCGATCCGGAGATCCCGGATTCGGTTTACGCCATCCTGCGGGAAAAACTGGAGCACAAAGATTGACACCGTATAAAAAATACGATATGATAAAAGGGAACTCAGAAGAACGGAGGCATAACGATGATTTTAGGTATGATCAACGACTATTCCGAAAAAGGCTTCAAAGAAGTCAGGCGCTTTGGTCTGGACGCCATTGAATTCTGTCTGAACTGGGACGTAGACTCCGACGAAGCGCTCTCCCGCAAAGAGGAGATCAAGGGATATTCCGAAAAGTATAACGTCAAGGTCGGCTCCATCGGACGCTGGGGCATGAACCGGATCGACGAAAACGGCGCCCCGCTCTCCGAAGCGCTGCACCACGACAAAAACCTTATCGACCTTGCGTCGTATCTCGGAAGTCCTGTCTATAATGTCGGCTGCAATTACGCTGAAAAATTCGGGTATTATGAAAACTGCGATTTCGCGATCCGGTATTTTCAGGAGCTGCTGGACTACGCAAAGGGCAAAAACGTAAAGCTCGCCGTCTATAACTGCGACTGGGCAAACTTTGTATATAATGAAAAAGCGTGGTCTTACATCATCGGCTGTCTGCCTGAAATCGGCATCAAATTCGATTCCTCGCATTCCATCAACCGGAAGGAGGATTACCTTCGCGTACTCAGAGACTGGAAGGAGCACGTCTATCACGTTCACATCAAGGGCAACCTGCAAATCGCGGGAGATACGTACGACGATTCTCCGGCAGGGCTCGACACGACGAAGTGGAGCGCCATTATGTCGCTGCTCTACATCGCGAACTACGACGGCATGCTTTCCATTGAACCGCATTCCCACAACTGGCGCGGCAAAAAGGGAGATTGGGGCGTCGCGTTTACGGTGAACTTCATGCGGCCGTTCGTGATGCCGGAGAATTACGAGTACGCCGAGGAATAAATGATAAAAATGTGGGGCGACGGAAAAACCCGGTCGCCCCTCTTTTTTCTGTTCAGACGTATTTGTCGATCCGTATCACAAGTTTTCCTTTTTTTGACGATCCGAGCTGTTCCGAAAATCGGAATTTTCCGACGCCGCGTACGGAGATCCGGTCGCCGGGATCCAGCGTCTGCGCCCCGTTTTCGCAGACGGCGGAATTGAGAAAGATCTTCTTTTCCCGCAACAAATCGGCTACGGCGCTTCTGGAGCGGTTGACGACGGCGGCCGTCACACAGTCAAGCCGGAGAGACGCGACGGTCAGGCGCAATTCTCTGGTTTCGTAAAGCGTTCCGGCCGGGAGCTCCTCGCAGCGAGAAACGACGACTGCCGTATGGCGGATCTCTTGTACCTCCTCACAGATGTACGCCGCGATCTTCTCGAGACAGAAGAGATAAGCCTCCTTTTCCCGTACGACGATATCGCCGAGCAGGGAGCGTTCGATCCCGAGGCTCATCAGCGCTCCGAGATAATCCCGATGGGAGAGTGCTTCCGAGAATTTCGCGTTCTTCGGAGCAATCCGCAGACATACGATCGGGAAGTCCTCCGTGTAGCCGAGATCCTTCTCGTCCCCGAAGCGCGCTATGTTGCGTTCCGTTTCCGGCGTACCGCCGAAAAATGCAACGTGTGTGAACGCGTTTTTGTTTCGCTGCAGTTCAGCCTGTTCCTCCGGCGTCAGAAAGTCCGAATACGTGTAACTGTACGTATTCGCAGCCCGGTCGGACAGGTCGGTCAGGTGTTCGATCAGATAACGTTCCATATCAGTCCTTTGTCAGTTTCGCGGTCTGGCGCTGGGCTTGAATCAGCCCCGCATAGATACCGTTTCGTTCCAGAAGCTCCTTGTGAGAGCCGATCTCCGCGATCCGTCCCTTGTCGATCACGATCAGTCGGTCGGCGTTTTTCAGCGTGGACAGCCTGTGCGCGATCGCAAAGGTCGTGCGCCCCTGCGTGAGTTTCGAAAACGCGTCCTGGATCGCTCCCTCCGTTTCCGGGTCGAGCGCCGACGTCGCTTCGTCCAGGATCAGGATCTCGGGATTCCGCAGGACGGCTCTTGCAATGGAGATACGCTGCCGTTCTCCGCCGGAGAGGTTATGTCCGTTTTCGCCGATCAGCGTATTGTAGCCGTCCGGAAGGTCCATAATAAATGCGTGCGCGTTTGCGGCCTTTGCTGCGGCAATGACCTCCGCCTGCGTTGCGTCGGCTCTGGCGTAGGCAATGTTGTCGTAAACGGTTCCGGCGAACAAAAAGGTCTCCTGAAAGACGACTGCTGTTTTTCTCCGATAGGCTTCATGCGGAATCTGTGTCAGAGGTCTGTCACCGATCAGAATCTGTCCGGCGTCCGGCTCATACAGGCGCAGAATGAGATTGATCAGCGTGGATTTACCGGCGCCGGAGTGACCGACAAGCCCGATCATTTCTCCCTGCTTTACGGTAAACGAGATATTTTTCAGTACGTTTGCATAGACCTTATAGCCGAATCTCACGTTCTTGAATGTGATGTCGCCGGGCGTAAAATCCGTCTGCAGGGCGTTCTCATCCGTTTCGATCTCGGTTTCATCCAAAATCTCAAAGATCTTGATAAGACTTGTGGTGAACTCCCCGAGTCTGCGGGGAAGCGAGGAAAGCCAGCGAAGAGGGGAGTAGATGTAGGCCAAAAACAGCGTAAACTCCAATAACTGCCCGACGCTCATGGTCCCATTTACGACCGCACGGCCGCCAATAAAAATGACAAGAAATTCTCCGACGCCCATAAAAAAGGTCAGCCAGGGGAAAACAAGCGCCCAGGAATGCTCAT
>CAMVBD010000094.1 GCA_947165615.1 uncultured Clostridia bacterium
ACAGACGGCTGAAAGTTTGACGCGAAAACACGGCGGGATATCCGATCAACGTATGATCAATAAGGAAAACCCTCGAGATCGTTGAGATTCCGAGGGTTTTGCGTTTTTGAAAGGATAGGTCAGCGCTTGCTGAACTGTCGGGCGGATCAGAAAACAAGCCGGGGGCATGTTTTCCCGCACGACCGCAGCGGCTATGCCGCGAGGACCCGCAGTGCGACAAGAGATTTATCTCTTGGAGAACTGGGGCGCGCGACGGGCGCCTCCCCGACCGTATTGCTGCAATTGTTACGGCTGTAAACCCTTACGCCACAAGGCTTCTCTGGCTTCGCCCTTCCGATTGTCCCCTCGGTTGACCCATACATATTCCCACAAACTGTGACAAAACAGATCAGAGAACGAATGACCATCGATCCTACGTCAAAGACAAGGAACCGTCCCCTGTCTTCAAGGAACCGTCCCCTGTCTTCAAAAAAATCAGCGGAATCCGTAAAAAAATCAGCGGAATCTCTTGACAATACTAATAAGATTAGTTAAAATACATATCAGAATAGTTAAAGGAGGAGCTGTCATGCCGAGAATGAATCTGGATAAGCGAAAGATCCTGGAGGCCGCCGGGGCGCTGGCAAACGAGCTGAGCATGAAAAAGCTGAGCCTGAACGCGCTTGCCGCGCGCCTTGGGATCAAGCCCCCGTCTCTGTATAACCATGTAGAGAGTTTGGACCGCCTGCGCGGGGATCTGATGGCATACGGTTGGGAAACGCTGGGCAACGAGGTCAGCGACACGCTGATTGGCGTTTCGGGTGACGAGGCGATCCGCCGCGCCTGCCATGTGATCTACGACTATGCATCCCGCAATCCCGGCGTATTTGAGGCGATGGCCTATTATAACAGCGAAGACGGCGAGGGGAATTCCCCTGCGGATCGTCTGAGCGATATCGTTTATCGGCTTTGCAGCGCAAGAAACGTAAGCGAGGCGCAGGCCACACACGTACTGCGCATTTTTCGCAGCTATGTGGAGGGCTTCGCGCTGCTGGCGCGGCACCGCTCTTTTTCCCGCGATATCCCGGTGCGGGAGAGCTTCGATCTCGGCGTGGAATTTCTGATCGCCGGGATCCATCAGTTGGAAAACGCGCATTGTTCGCAGCTGAAAAACGGCGTGGAACAGCCCCCGGAAGGAAGTGAAAACCATGCATGAAAATCACGCAGCCGAAGCGGAAGCAGACGCCGTGCTGGCGGAAAAATACCGCGTTCTGCAAAAGCTGATACTTGCGCGCCATAAACAAAACAGCCGGTATTATCATAACGGCAAGCTTGCCGTTGCCGTCGGCTTCGCCGTGCTTTCCGTGCTGCTGGCGCTGCTGGGCGCAGCCACCGGCAGACCCATAACCCCGCTGATCATCTGGATCGCGCTGCTGTTTCTGATCGTGTTCGTATTTGTGATTTTGGAGCGGCGCATGCACGTTATGGACACGAAGGTCGTTCCGTTTCTCACAGACGACGCGCAGACGACGCTTGACCTTTACGACCCGTGGGAAGACGACGGAGAAGAGGAAGAAACCGAAGAGGAGGAAGAACCGTGAAAACCGTTCTGCGCGTGTTCACGCGCGATATAAAAAACATTACCAAAAACGCCATGGCGATCATTCTGGCAGTGGGCGTGCTGATACTGCCCTCACTCTATGCCTGGGTGAACATTTACGCGAACTGGGATCCCTATGGCAAGCAGAGCACTGGCAATATGCAGATCGCCGTGATGATCGAAGACAAGGGCGTGGCGTTCCGCGGGCTGTCGATCAACGTCGGCGAGCAGATCAAAGAGAACCTGTCCGGCAACGACGTGATCGACTGGCAGTTCGTTGATCGCGACACGGGGATCGAGGGCGTAAAGGCAGGCGCCTATTACGCAGCCATCGAGGTGCCCGAAAATTTCAGCGAATCGCTGACCAGCATCGTTACGGATTCCTTCGAGGCGCCGACGCTGACCTATTACGCGAACGAGAAAAAAAATGCGATAGCAACCAAAATCACCGACAAGGTCGTACAGACGGTGCAGGGCGAAGTAAACGCATCGTTTATCAAAACGATTGCCGACCTGATCAATAAACTCTCCGGCGCGCTCGTCACAAACGGAAAAGAGGGCGTTTCATCCGCAGTGCAGGATCTGTCTTCCGATATCGGTCTGATCAAGGCGAGTGTGGACGGTCTGCAGCAGACGCTGGGCTCCTTCGAATCCGTGCTCACCTTTGTTAAAGATCTCTCCGGTACGGTGCCGGAAACCGATCTCGAAAAGCTGAACCGGGACCTGAACGGAACCATTCAGAACACACAGGACGCCATCCGCGTCACCAAGGCGGCGCTTTCCGGTTTGACCTCCACGGTGGACGTGATGCTGGCACAGACCTCCACGGAGGTTTCTTCCGCTGCGGAGCTGTTGCAGGGCGTCGCCCACCTTGCGAACGCGGCGGCAGCCGAAACGAATATGAAAAGCGCATCCGCGCTGGTCACGAACCATCAGAACCGGATCGCCTCTCTGCTCGCGTCTCTGGAGGCGCTGAAAACCGCGCTGCCGAACGCAACGGCATTGGATAACACCATCGCCCGGCTGAAGACAGTGCAGGCGGAACTGGGCCAGGCAAACGCCTCCCTGACCGGCGCAACGGACGGCGGCTCTCCCGCTGAGACGGCGGAGGCGATCGGCAAGCAGCTTTCCGGCGTTTCGGAATCCCTGACCGCGATCGGTACGGACTATAAGACCAACGTACAGCCCACGCTCACCGCGGCTGCGGATTCCTTTGCGGACGTACTGGGCGACGTTTCATCGATCTTTACCGCGATCACCGGCAACACGGATTTTTCGAAGCTCTCCGAAACGGTCGGCAGCTCCGCCGAAACAGGCGTAACGATCCTGCAGGATCTCTCGGCGCTGCTGACCCGTTTTTCAGGCAGGCTCAACAACCTGCAGACGTTTGTATCCGGCGCGGAAGATAAGGAAGTTGTAAACGTGCTGTATAATCTGCTGGTCACAAACGGCTCCAGCCTCAGCGCGTTTCTGGCAAGTCCCGTATCGGTGGATACCGATACCGTTTACGGCATCGCAAACTACGGTTCCGCCATGGCGCCTTTCTATACCACGCTTGCGATCTGGGTGGGAGGCATCGTACTGATCGCCATCTTCCAAACGAATGTGAAAAAAAAGAAAGCGCTCGGCGGTGTTTCTCTTGATCAGGAATACTTCGGCAGAGGAATAACCTTTATTCTGTTTGCGCTGATACAAGGACTTATCATCTGCCTCGGCGACCTGTATTTTCTCAAGATCCAGTGCAATCATCCCTTCCTGTTTCTTCTCGCAGGATGCTGCGCGTCGATCGTTTTCTCATTCTTTATTTATTCAGTCACCGCTGCTTTCGGCGATATCGGCAAAGCCATCGTTGTGATTCTGCTGGTCGTACAGCTCGGCGGCTCCGGCGGCACCTTCCCCATCGACGTCACGCCGGCCTTCTTCAGGGCGGTCAATCCCTATCTGCCCTTTACCTTCGTTATCAACGCCATGCGGGAATGCGTGTGCGAAACCTGGGGCAGCGCCTATTGGATCGACCTGCTGAAGCTCGCGGCATACGTCCCGATCGCGCTCATCTTCGGACTGCTCTTTCGGCGTCTGCTCAAACGCCCCGTGCGTTTCTTTACCAAAAAGATCGAGGAAACCGATATGGTCTGAGGAAGACAGGGGACGGTTCCTTGTCTTTACCTGTTTTCCCGAAGCCACTTTTCAATAATCCCTTTGGATACGCCTGTTACGCGAACGAGCTGCCTCACGGAGGCGCCTCTTTCGTGCGCTTTTCTGATTGACTTCTTCTGTTTCTCCTGCGGCAGCGCAAGGAACTCCGTGATGTTTTCCACATGCCCGTATTTATGCACAAGCGCCGCGGCTGTGTCTTCCGTGATCGGGTGGCGGACAGACTCCGTTATATCCATACAATTGTCAGTACAACGCTCGGCATGGTAAGCGAAAAACACCTCTCGTCCGATCTGTTCAAGCAGTTCTTCCATATCCACGAACCCTCCTGTCCGGCTGTTTTCGTACAGCGGATAACTGCTGTATTCGTAACGCAGATCTTTGTGCAGACCGCCTTTTACCGGATTGTAGTGGATATAACGGATCACCGTTTTCAGATAATCGTTATTTTCTACCGGCTCACTTCTGAACCGATCCTGAAACAGATGTCCCACTCGTTCGTAACGCGTGTTGTACCAATACACATAATTACTGCCGATCCGCTTAAAAATAATCCCAAGCGGATCGGCAGTAATTATGTGATATATCCCTGTGCTGCTCGGTTTTCTGGCGGTTCTCGGCATCATAAATCACCTCACTGCCATTTTACCACGAGTTAAAAGAATCGTCAAGACAAGGAACCGTCCCCTGTCTTTTTGTAAGATATACCACATCCTTCTTGTTATCTTGAGAATAATATATATCATATGTAACGGTTTGACAAATGTGCGATTTGGTCTTTCTTGTGTTTTTCGCAGATTTGATGTATAATTTATATATTATCAAGCCGTGATTTTCAACAGAATAGGAGGTATCTTGAGATGGAGCAAAAAAAGAAGCGGCCTGTTTCCGCAAAAGAAGCGCGTACATACGCGAAGTCCGTTTTGGAGCGGGATTGGTCATGCGCGGTGAAAGATATCCGTTTTATCGGAGGCGGATCCTTCGGATTCGTGTACTCGGCAACGATTGACAAATCGCCGTATACGGTCATTATGAAGGGGTTTCGCTGCGAAGGATTGTGTGAGCGAGAGGCGTCCGAACTACGAATGCTGGCACACGACAGCGCAGTAAAAGTGCCAAAAGTGTTTTTTACTTTCGCCGAAACAAAGGAAATACCGATAGACTTTCTCTGCATGGAAAAGGTAGAAGGAACGAATTGCTTTACGGATTTTGGCAAACTTCTTTGCTCAAGGCAGGAAAAGGAGCGATTTTCCGACGAAGTAACGACCGCTGTTCGACACTGGCACACACAAACAAACGAAAAATTCGGTCTTATAGGCAATGCCGTTTATGACAGCTGGCTTGATTATTACAGACCTTTCGCCCTTGAAGTGTTGGAGCAAGCGCGCCGTATGAACAAAGCAGGCACACTTGAGGGATACGCACTTAAGGCAATGGAGCGCGGAATGAAATACTTTGACGTCATTTTTGAAGAACCGGTGAAATGCGCATGCCTTATTCACGGCGATCTGAATGTGATGAATATTATGTCCGACAAAAAACTGAATGTGACAGCAATCATTGACCCGCTTGAGAGCAAGTGGGCTGATCCGGAATATGAGCTATTCCAGATGCGCAACCTGACCGGAAACCTGTTTGGTCTTTATGAGTCATATAAGCGAAAATACTCTGTAACAAAGAACTGCGACATTAAAACCGCTTTCTACGCTCTTTATCATGAGGTTTATACCTACATCATCACAGGCAGCCGCATCCATTGGTATCTGCCGCAGATGGTGCGCCGGTTCAATAAAGATATGCGCTGCGCGGGAATATAGCTTGAAGAATAAAATGGGGCATTCCTAATAAGTTTTCAGACATAAAAAAAGCGCCGATTTCTGCCAGTAAGGAGAGAATTCGGCGTTTTCGTTATCATAGTATTCGGATTTTGAAAAGGCTCTATTTAGTCAAAAGTTGTCCCATTTGTTGCCCCATATGTAAGCAAAAAAGAGGCGGTTGTCCCCGAGTTGTCCCATATAAACGGGTTTTAGAATGGTCAAATTGTGAGAAACAGGGACAAAAAGAAAAACCCCGGAATCGTTGTGATTCCAAGGGTTTTGAGCAAATATAAGGGACTGTCAGCGCTTGCTGAACTGGGGCGCGCGACGGGCGCCTTTGAGACCGTACTTCTTTCTTTCCTTCATTCTGGGGTCGCGGGTCAGGAAGCCGGCCTTTTTGAGTTCGGAACGAAGATTTTCGTCATACTGCAGAAGGGCGCGGGACAGACCGTGACGGATGGCGCCGGCCTGGCCGGTAACGCCGCCGCCCTGCACGCGGCACACGATGTCGAACTTTTCGGCAGTGCCGGTGAGAGCCAGAGGCTGACGGACGATGAGCTTGAGGGTCTCAAGACCGAAGTACTCGTCGATATCTCTGTCATTGATGGTGATTTTGCCGGTGCCGGGATACACGCGAACGCGCGCGACGGACTTCTTTCTTATGCCGGTGCCGTAGAA
>CAMVBD010000095.1 GCA_947165615.1 uncultured Clostridia bacterium
CAGGCGTCCTGTTTCATTTTTTCCACCATAGATTCCGTTGAAGGATCGTCGGCATGAAAAGAAAAGCGCCAGCCGTCCTCCTTTTGGACGGCGGAGGATAAAAGCCCCTGCGCCGGGAGCTTGGGGATAATGAATTTCTGATAGTCCACCAGTTTCACCGCCTTTTCCATATTTCGGAGTATACCATATATATGGAAAAAAGTCAATTCACAGTTATTTGGTACCTGCCCCCACTTTTTTAGAATGAGCTTTTGGGTATCACACATTATTCGCCGAAAGGCAGAAAGGAGGGAGACCTCATGGAAGAAAAGCGTGCGCTTTCAAACCGTCAATTTGCGGCGTCCGACTTCGATATCAAGCCGTATTCGTTTATCACAACTGAAGGAGTCTTTACCGGCACACTGGATTTCAAGCGTTGGGGTAAAAAGAAGAATCTGCTCAGTTATTTTACACTTTCCGACGGCAGAAAAATCTTCGCGTCAACGTTTGCTTTGCAGGATTATCTCGGTCTTGCGGATATCAGGCTCGGGACAAACGTTAAACTGACTTTTATTGCTGCAAAGACGTCCGGAACGATTTATCTTCGGAAAGCTGAAACAACGGATACAACAATCCAAACAAAAAAGTAAAAGAGGAGGAATTTGAATGACCAAATTCAACGATACCCTGATTATCGGTCTGGATCACGGGTACGGTAACATGAAGACCGCAAACCATTGTTTCCACACGGGGATCATCCCCGGAGAAGACGCGTCGTCGTTCGCGCAGAACATTTTGGAATACGGCGGCAAAAGCTATTTGATCGGCGAAGGGCACAAGGATTTCATCCCGGATAAGGTCAAAGACGACGACTTTTATCATCTTTCCCTTGCCGGGATTGCAGAGGAACTGGACAACTTTGGACTGTCCGAGGGAAAGATCCACATCGCCGCAGGATTACCGCTGACGTGGACCGGCGCACAGAAGGACGCCTTTGCCGCCTATCTGACGAAAAATACGGACGTGACGTTCACCTACCGTAAGAAACAATACACGATCAAGATCGCCGGCGTCAGTATCTTTCCGCAGGGCTATGCCGCCGTCGCCCCGTATATCACGAAGCTCAAGGGCGTGCAGATGCTGGTGGATATCGGCAACGGCACGATGAACGTGATGACCCTCGTCAACGGCAAACCGCAGTTCAACAAAATGTTTACCGAAAAGTTCGGCACCCATCAGTGTGTACTTTCCATCAAAGAAGCGTTCTCTCGCAAAACGCAGCGGGAGCTCAACGACGCTTTTATCGAAGAGATGCTGCGCACCGGCAGCGCCGATCTTGATGAAGACGATCTTGCCATCGTGGAAGCCGCCGTGCGGGATTACGTTTCGCAGATCTACGGCAAACTGCACGAATACGGTTACGACGAGAAAACCATGAAATTGCAGGTGGTCGGTGGCGGCGGCTGTCTGCTGGGACACTTCGGGCATCTGCGGGACGGCTGGGATTTCTTGATGAACGATATCTGCGCCGCGGCAAAGGGATACGAGTATCTCGCGGAAACAAAGCTCAAAAGCCGTGTGAAAGCATGAAGCCCTACCGTGTGAGCGTCCGGTTCTATCCTGATCGTGTGCAGGAGCAGCGCGCTATTGCGTATCTGAAACAACTGCCCGAAAAGAAGATCAACCGGTTCATTGTAGACGCGGTGACCGAAAAGATTGTGGCAAGCCCTGTTTCTCTTTCGGCCGGTGATTTATCTGCGATCCGTGAGATCGTCCGGTATGAATTGCGTAATGTTACCTTTGCAGCGCCGCCGGAAAAGCCAAAGCCCTATATTACGGAACTGACCGAGGAAGAAAACGCCGCCAATCAGGAAAGCGTTTTGGAAGATATGGACGCTTTCTTCTCCTGACGTCAAAAACGCCGGGGATGGTGTCAACGGTTTCAGTCGCCGCAGGCCCTTGACGTCAGCATGGCGTCAAGGCAAAAACAATACCGGAAAAGTGAGGTGTAAACGAAAAATGACGCGTATGAGGCACGGGAAATAACGATCTGTTCTATTCCCACCCCCGTGTCTCATACCGTAACGAGCAGGGCAAAAATATATATTTTTGCCGAGCCGGCGGCGCGGCTCCTTTTTAGGGGCTGCCCGCCCCTAATACCCCGGAATATGAAGGAAAGGACTGAAGCTATGTCAAAAAGTAAAAAAGGTATGTATTTTCAATGTAACCAAAAGCAGCGGGATCAGATCAGAAAAAAGGCAAAGGCCAGCGGACTGAAGCAGGGCGAATATATCCTGCAAAGGGCGCTGGGCGCTGCGCCGAAGGAAACACAGCTCGGCGCGTATCTGAATTTGTACCGGAAGCTGTGCGAGATCACCAATCTGCCGCTGTCCTCCGAAACGGAAGCAAGGCTGAACGGTCTGATCGACAGTATTTACGCCCGGCTCTTTGAAAGCGCGCCGCCGTCGGTGGAAACACAGCTCGAAGAAGAACAGGCGCTGAACGAGTACTATGCGGATATCGGAGATGATTGATTATGGCGACCACGGCATTTTGGCCCGTATACAACCACCTGAAAGAAACCATCGATTACGCGGAGAACCCGGACAAGACCATTGAGCGCAAATACGTGGACGAAGACCTTTACAAAACGCTTCAATACGCCGAAAACAGCGATAAAACAGACGAGACCATGTACGTCAGCGCTGTCAACTGCCCGAAACAAAAAGCCTACGAATATATGATGCGCACGAAACGGCGTTATCGCGAATCGGGCAAGATCGTCGGTTACCACGGATATCAGAGCTTCGCCGCCGGAGAGGTCACACCGGAGGACGCACACCAAATCGGGCTCGAAACCGCAAAGCGTATGTGGGGAGGGCAATATGAGGTCGTTGTTACCACCCATCTGAACACAGGGCACCTGCATAACCATTTTGTCGCTAACAGCACGTCCTTCGTTACGGGCAAGAAGTTTCGTAATCAAATCAAGGATCATAAGCGTTTCCGCGAGATCTCCGATGCTGTATGTCAGGAACACAATAAATCCGTACTCAAGGACGCGCCGTTCTACGGTGGAGAAAAAGGCGCGTACTGGATCCACAAGAACGGCGGCAAGACGCACAGGGACATTCTGAAAGAAGACATGGAGTATTGCCTGCGGGAAGCGTATTCCGTAAGAGACCTGATCCGTCGGCTGAACGCCATCGGCTATGACTGCGACTTTAACCCCAATCACGAACACTGGACCGTCCGCGCCGCCGATTGGGACCGCGCCGTCCGCATTGATAAGCTCGGTTTTACGAAAGAGCGGCTGAAAAAAGAATTTGACGGGCATAAGCTATGGGAGCATTCTTTTAATGCTGTCGGGTTTTATTTGCTTGAGCATCCCATATACAAACCTAAAGTATATCCCGTGAACAGACTGTTGAAGGAAATGGAATACGAACTTGATCACGCGAGCGGCGCAGAAGCTGCGGCAGCAGCGCTTGTTTTTATCCTGTTTGCGATTTTGATCGCCATTATCAAATTAACAAGAGAACAGGATGACTACAAACCCCGAACGCCGGGACTGCGCAAACTGATCACCGAAGCGCCGAAAATCGAACAGGAATACAGGCTCCTCATAGACAACAACATTTCGTCTATGCAGGAGCTTTTTGATTATCACGATGGTTTAGAGGCGCAAATCAAATCATTGGAAGCCGACCGGCAGAAGCTCCGAAACAAGATCCGCCGCTGCGATAACGAGGAAGAGAAAACAGATCTGAAGCAACAGGCCAAAGACATCACAAAACAACTTACCCCTTTGCGGGAACAGAACAAAATCACAGACCGGATTGAACACCGCGCACCGGAACTGCAAAGAATGTTGGTACTGGAGCGCGGTCTTGAATTACAGGCATACACACAACAGAAAAATCAAAGAAATTATGATAGGAGTCGATAATTTATGGAAGTAACCAATATTTTAATCAACAAGATCCGTCCCTTTGAGGGACATCCTTACAAGGTGTTGGATAACGCGGAAATGGACAGTTTGACGGTGAGCGTTTATGACTACGGCGTCAGGGAGCCGGTACTTGTCCGTCCGCACGAAACGATCCCCGGCGAATTTGAAATGATCGCCGGGCACAGGCGTATGCGCGCGGCGCAGAAGGCGGGGCTCACCGAGATCCCCGCTGTTATTTGTAATATGACAAGAGACGAAGCTGCCGTGATGGTGGTGGACAGCAATCTGCACCGTGAGCACATTTTGCCGTCGGAAAAGGCCTTTGCCTACAAACTGAAAATGGAAGCTTTGAGTAATCAAGGCAAAAGAACGGATTTAACTTCGTCGCAAGTTGCGACAAAGTTCGATGCCGCGACCGAAATCGGGAAGAAGAACAAGGAAAGCCGCGATACGGTCTTTCGCTATATTCGTCTGACGTATCTGATTCCCGAGCTGCTGGATTTGATGGACGAGGGCAAAATCGCCTTTATGGTGGGCGTGGAGCTTTCGTATCTTCCCGAAGATCTGCAATACGTTCTGCTCGGACTAATTGAAGAATTGGATTGTACCCCGTCCTATTCGCAGGCATGGCAGATGCACAAGGATCTCACAGTCGGAACCCTTACCGAAGAAAGCATTTCCGAACGAATGAACCAGCCGAAGCCAAATCAGGTGGAGATGTTCAGGATGCCCGCCGAGAAGCTGAAGAATCGCATTCCTCAAAATTTGAGTCAGGAGAAAAAGGAAGAATTCGTCATAAAAGCCTGTGAGTTTTATCAGCGGCACTTGGAACGTAAAAGGGCGATGGAGAGGTAAATGATTATGGATGAGATAAAGAATATTCCCGAATTTCATTTTATTATCAAAGGGGCGGGGCGTGTCGATGAAAAGACATTAAAGTCCGCCACTTTTGATTATTCACCAGACCGACTGCCGGTGCAGGCTGAGCCGAAGCGTTTTACCACCACCGTTAAATCCGGCAAGACGATATATGACGCGTCCGCTTCCTTCAGCAACGAAGGTAATCAAACTCTACTGCGTCAATTCAAACGTCTGATTATATCATAGAATTGAAAATCGAGACCGGGCACTGTATAATAGGTATATCCATTACAGTGCTCGGTCTCAGAAAGGAGTTTGTATGACCGAGAATAACAATAGAATCACAGCGCTTTACGCCCGTCTGTCTGTTGACGACGGCTTTGACGGCGAGAGCAACAGTATTTCCAATCAAAAGGACATTCTGTTGAAATATGCAAACGATAACGGTTTTCGAAACACACAGTTTTTTGTGGACGATGGGATCAGCGGCACGACCTTTGACAGACCGGATTTCCAAAAAATGAACGCCATGATCGAACGCGGCGAAATCGGAACAGTCATCGTAAAGGATCTAAGCCGTTTCGGACGGAATTATCTGGAAGCGGGCAACTATCTTGAAATGAAGTATCCCGCTTTGAATGTGAGGTTCATCGCCATACAGGAAAATGTAGACACCCTGCGTGGCACAGGGACGGAACTGATGCCGTTTACAAACATTTTCAATGAATGGTTCGCAGCGCAGACCAGCAAAAAGATTCGTGATGTTTGGAAAACAAAGGCTGCAAGAGGCGAACGAGTCTCCGGCGTTATCCCGTTTGGGTATAAAAGAGAAAGTGAAACCTCAGCCAAATGGGTAGTGGACGAACCGGCTGCCGAGATCGTACAGCGTATCTTCAAAATGTTCCTTGACGGCATCAGTATTCATCATATCGCTCGTCGGCTGGAAGAAGAAAAAATACTGACGCCGACTGCGTATTTCTTATCTGTAGGACGAAAGGTGCGTAATCCGCTGCCGCCAAATCCGTACCGATGGGATAAAGGATCGATCCGGTGTATGCTGGATAACCGTCAATATACCGGATGTACGATCAACTTTATGACGACAGAGGTCAGCTACAAGGTTCACAAGACAGTGAGGAATCCGGAAGATCAGTGGCAAATCATTCCGAACACGCAGGAAGCAATCATAGACGAAGATACCTTTAACCGTGTGCATGAGCTCCGTGAACACAAGCACCGGTATACAGCGTGCAGACGAACCAGTTTGTTTTCCGGCCTCGTATTTTGCGGCGATTGCGGTTCAAAAATGTACTTCGGCGCGGCAAACACCATGAAGCCGAATCTTGATTTCTTCCGTTGCTCCCACTACAAGGATAACCGCGGCGGATGCAAGATCCACTATATACGCAACGAAGTTCTGT
>CAMVBD010000096.1 GCA_947165615.1 uncultured Clostridia bacterium
CATATCCTTATAGTAAGCGTAGTTGAGCTTGGTGTCGGTAAAGCCGTCGTCCACACCGAGGAGGTCCAGCGTGACGGCGGTCGTCATGCCGGGATAGGTGAAGGGCCAATAGGTGGCGCTTTGGTCGGTCATATCCATAGGCGCATTACATCCGACCGCCTGGGCGATCTGATAAGGCACGCAGCCCTGGACGTTTCTGAGGTGGTACAGGCCGTACTGGCCTTCGCCGTCGGGCATGTAGGAGCCGTCCTCGTCAATGTAGAAGCCCTCCGCGCCGCAGCCGCGGGAGATGCTGTCGCCGATGGCGAGATACCCGCCCTCGGTCCCGTACTGGTGTACGGTCTCGGGCGTCGCGGCCGAAACCGCGACGGCAAGGGTGCCGAGAAGCAGCAGGGAGGCCAGCAGAACGGCAAGGATTTTTTTCGCGTTGTGTTTCATAAGGATCCTCCTTACTAAAATTTTCTATGTGAAGGGTTTAACGCGCGTAGTCAGGCTTCCGTCTCGGGAAGCAGGCGGGAGAGGAAAAACTCCCGCTTTTCGGGGTTGTCGAGCGAATGGACGGGCTTTAACTGCGAGGCGGACGCGCCGCGGGACAGGCAGAGCTTTGCCCATTCGTCGTGGGTGCCGGGCGCCTGCCGCCGGACGACAAGGCGTTCGATAAAGAACTTTGCCCGCTGCCCGGGATAGCGCCGGTTGCACCGGCCCATGTATTCCTCGATTTCGTCAATGCAGGATTCCAGGTCCAAGTCGTCCGCGCCCTCGACTGCCAGCGCGTAGCGGCTGGGCGCGACGGAGTCGTCCTGATAGAACAGCCAGTGCCCGATGTGGGTATCGTGCGCCTTTTCGAGCATCTCGATCGTGTTTCTGGCGTCCTCCTCGCTGAACTTTTCGCCCGCGATATTAAAGAGCTGGCCCTTGCGGTACACGAAGGAAATGAGCGGGCATTTGCCGCGGAAGCCCTTGACCTCGATGACGTCCTTGAGACGGTAGCGGTAAAGTCCCGCGCGGGTGGTGATGAGGATCTCGTACTTTTCGCCTGCCTGCAGCTGGTCGAGGGTGAGCGTACGCTCGCCGTTTTCACCGAAGGGGATGAATTCATAAAAGCAGGAGTCGGTCAGAAGCTGCATATCGGTGCTCTCGAGTTCACAGCAGGCCGCGACAAGTCCCTCGGACGCGCCGTAGATCGAAAAGTCGAAGGGCACGCCCTCGGCGACCGCCCGCACCGTGTCTGCGGCGGGCTTGAACGAGGCGTTGCCGATGCCGCAAAGCACCGTCAGATTCGGCCAGATACGCCGGAGCAGCGTCTCGTCAAAGCCCTGCTCAAACTGACGTCTCAGATACGCGGCGCGCTCGGGCATGGGCTTAATGTATTTCATCAAAGCGGCCTTGACCTCGGGCTTTAAGTCCACCGTGTCGCTGATGACGCCCTTTTCCATGTCGTCGACAAGCGTTTTCCAGTTTTTGCGGAGGTAGGCGAGCTGGCTGACGTTGACGCTGAAAAAGACCGAGAAAATAAAGGTCACGTCGGGGTCCGCAAGGGCGAACCGGTAAATGGAATAGACGTAATCGCCGTCGTGCATATCGAACAGCGTCTTCGGCACGGTCAGAATAAACGGGTAAAACGCGCCGTACTCCCTTGCGCCGATCTCGGCGATGTTGCTGCAGGGCAGACCGTTCGGCAGGCACTCGTTGGTCGCAGGGGACAAAAACACGCCGCGTCCGGGCTGATACCGTTTCCCCTGCCGCTTCAGTTCCTTGGCGCCTAATGCCAGAGCCCGGGTCCAGGTGTAGCGCACGTACGCCTTTAAGGAGGCGGCGCTTGCGGGGATGTACTTCGGCACGCCGGACGAACCGGAGGTCCTTGAAAAGCCGAGGATCCTGGAACTTGTCAGCACGTTTTTCTCGCCGTTTTTGACCCGCTCGATCATGGGCGCAAAGTCCTCATAGTTCGACTGCGGGACCTTCTCTTTGAATTCCTCGATGGAGCGGATTTTTCCGAACCCGTGGGCTTTGCCGTACTCGGTGTTCCGGTTTTCTCGCAAGATCCGTTTCAGCAGGGCGGCGTTGACCTTCATTGGGTTTTCGGACGCTTTTTCCAGACGTCTCAGGCTCATGTTGCCTTTTACGACCATCAGCCGCATGGCGGCGCGGCTCAGCATTCTCTTTAACATGACTTTCTTCCCTTGGCGCGTATTGTCGGATATCCTACGCCGTAATTCTATTATATAGGGGAAAGTCCAACAGATGTCCAACAAGAACGCGGCGGAATGTCAAGACGGGTTGTCGCTTTTGTGAATAAATTGTGAATTTTGGCAGAAAAACGGTCTTACAGATCCCGCATCAGCCGGTTGCGCGTTATATACGCCTCGGTCATGTTCGCCCAGGGGTAGGGGCTCATGTACTCGCCGCGGTAGGCGTTGACCGAGTCGGCGTCGCCCTGCAAAAAGCGGTACAGGTCGCAGTCCACAAGTTCCGTGCGGATCCGTAGATTGCCCTTCTTCATTTCAAGGACGTCCTCGATCCCGGCGTCGGTCAGGGTATGCTTCAGGCTGCGGATGATGACGTCAAGCTGCTTCTGCATGGAGCGGTCGTAGTCGCCCTCCTCCCAAAGCGCCGCGAACACCTCGGCTCTGGTGACGCTTTTGCCGCCGCGGTCGATGAGGTAGGCGAACACTTCTTTGGCTTTGGAACGGCTGAACGCGACGGCGACGCCGTCCACGGTGACCTCAAAATTGCCGAAGGTCTGCACCGAAATGCGTTTTGTCCGCCGGGTCCTGTGCTGACCGAGCGCGTATTCCACCTCGCCCGCGAGTTTTTCGCGGCTGATGGGCTTTAAGAGATAGCCCGACGCGTGCAGCGAAAAGGCCTCCACCGCGAATTCGGCGTACCCGGTCAAAAAAATGATGGCGGTGTCGGGGCTTTTTTCCTTGATTTTTGCCGCAAGGGCAAGCCCGTTCATATCGGGCATATCGATATCCAAAATGGCTATGGCCGCGTCGTGTCCGCCCAGGTATGCCAGCGCTTCCTCTGCGCGGGTAAACCCGACGGCGTCGTCCAGCCCCGGCAGTTCTTTGCAAAGGGAGACGGTGAGCTGCAGCACCAGCGGCTCGTCGTCCACACAGATCGCGATCATGCTTCATTCTCCTTTCCGGCGGGGATCGTAATGGTCACCGTCGTGCCCCGTTCGGGGTCGCTTTCGATCGTCAGTTTTCCGCCCGCCAGTTTTTCCACCCGCTCGCGGACGTTGCGGATGCCGATGTGGGTCTCGTCCGCGGTCTCTATGCTTTTGACGTCAAAGCCCCTCCCGTTATCGGTGATGGTGATGACGTGGGCGTTGTTTTTCTTTTCGGTCCGGACGTTTACCAAGCCCTTATCCCGAATGCGCACGCCGTGGCGGATGGCGTTTTCGACCAGCGGCTGGACGGTGAGCGCGGGCAGTGAAAAGGCGCTGTCGGCAATTTCGTATTCGACCCGGATATTCGGAAAGCGCAGACGCTCGATCTCGGCGTAGACGCGCGTGTGTTCCAGTTCTTTTTCGATCGGGACCGGGTCCGCGCGCCCCAGAGAGTCGATGTTCTGCCTGAGGTATACGCCGAACTTTTCAAGCGTGTCGAACGCCCGGTCGGGGTCGGTGCGGCACAGCGCCTGAATGGTGGACAGGGTGTTGAACAGGAAGTGCGGACTGATTTGCGACAGCATGATCCGGATGCGTCCCTCCGCCGCCAAAGCCTGCTCATGCGCCCGCGCAAACTGCAGATGGAGCCAGATGTAATAAAACAGGCTGCACGAGACCATGACGACGGTCAGAAAACTGACGTAGGGGTTTTTCGGCAGGTTCATGTCCACAATGGCCCCCGCAAGGTTCAGGGCGACGCAGAAGATCGGCAGCAGCGCCTCGGGACGCGGACTGTCGCGGTATTTTTTCAGCACCTGAATGACGTGGAAGGCCAGCAGACCGAAACTGAGCACGGTGCAGGCGAGATACAGAGGCCCGCGGAAAAAGTGCCCGTTTTGGTAGGTGAAGGTCAGCGGCGTGAAAAACGCCGTGAGATACAGCGCGGCGTTGAGCCCGATCAGACCCCACAGGAGCGGCTGCTTCTTTTTTTCGCTGACGATCCGGATAAACAGCACCGGCACGACGGGGCGCATACAGTAGCCGTAGGCGGACATCGCCACGCGCACGCTGTCCGGGAGCCGTATTCGTTCGGCCTCGGCCTCCAAAGTGTCCAGCGCGATCAGACTCAGCAAAACGCCTGCGATCAGCAGCAAGAGTTTTTTGTCCCGCTTTTCGATGTACGGGTCCCGAAGGGCGGCAAAGGTCAGTCCCGCCAACTGCAAAAGCAGCGGCAGCAGGATCACGGCGTGCGCAACAAGCGTTTCGTTCAATTCCTTTGCCTCCTGTTCCTTTCCGATTTCTATGGTATTACATTTCTATGGTATCACAGATCGTTTTTTCTGTCAATGAATAAAAGCCCCCGCTTTGTCCCTCAGACTCGCCTGATTTCGGTAAAATCATAAAAAACCAAACCGGAAGAATAAAAATTTTGTAAATCTTTTTGTTTTTCCGGTAAATTTGTTGGACATTTGTTGGACATCGCGTGTTACAGTAAAATAGTCAAATTATCCGAAGGGGAGATGTGAATGAAAAAACTTTTCTGTCTGTTCCTTTCTGTTCTGCTTGCCGCCCTTTGTGTCGTTCCCGCGTTTGCCGCGGAGAACACCAAGTCCTTCGGCGGCTATGATCACGTCTTTATCATCGGCGTGGACGGGGCCGGTCAGTTCTTCCGGGACGCCGACACCCCGAATTTTGACCGGATCTTTGCCGACGGCGCCGTGGACTATACCGCCCGCACCGAAACCATCGCCGTCAGCGCGCAGAATTGGGGTTCCATCCTGACGGGCGTGTCCTATCTCCGCCATCTGATGACGAACTCCTCCGCCGCAAAGCGCGAGCGGGATTCCTCCACCCGGTACCCCACGATTTTCAAGTACGTGCGCGACGCGTACCCGGACGCCCAACTCGCCTCCGTCGTCAACTGGAACGTCATCAACCACGGCATCATCGAAAACGACCTCGGCGTGTATGAGTGGACCGGCAGCGACGAGGAGGTCACGGATCACATCTGCGCGTATTTCAACAACGGCAACGCGCCCAAACTCTTTTTCAGCCATTTTGACGGCGTGGACGCGGTCGGTCACGAACTCGGCAGCCGCTCTCCCGCCTATTATGAAGAGATCTCAAAGGTAGACGGTTATATCGGGCGCATCTATGACGCGCTGGAAGCCGGCGGCCTGCTCGAAAACGGTCTGTTCATCGTCGTGTCCGACCACGGTCATCTGCGTCTCGGCGGCCACCTCGGCGCCAGTGCCCGCGAGTCCTACACCACCGTCGCCGTCAAGGGCAAAACCGTTGTTCCCGGCGGCGCCTTTGCCAAGGATACCCGCAACCGCGACGTCGCCGCCATCGCTTTGTACGCGCTCGGCATCGAACGCCCCGCCCACATGTCCGCGGTCGTTCCGGCGAATCTGTTTTCGGACGTTGCCGGCGAAAAGCGCGCGCTGTATCCCGATCTCATCGACGCGATCACCGCAAGGTTTTTCCTCATCATTACCAAACTGACCGCGCTGCTCCACTGATCCCATCTGCCGACTCTGCAAGAAACGGAGGTATTTTATGAACTGTCCCAAGTGCGGGGGAGAGATCCCCTTCTATAACCTGAAACCGAACTGCATGCACTGCGGCGTCAACATCATGTACTACACCCAGCACGCAGGTCTAACGAAGGACGCCAAGCGCACCGAGCTCGAAAGCGCCGCCGCCAGAATGGTCATCGCGCGCATCAAGGCCAGTTTCATCGGCAGCAAACTCGCCATCGCCCGCCTTGTGTTTGTCCTCGGCGCCGTCGCGGTGCTCATGGTTCCCTTCGGCGGCGTTCGCTACGAGTTCCCGATGCGTGACGGGGCGTCGCTCTCCATCGGGCTGATCGGGCTGATCATGGGCTTTATGGACGGCCTGCTGCCGATGGTCCCGCGTTTTCTGAACAGCTCTCTGGTCGCCGGGCCCACGAAGGCCGCTCTGGTGCCCGCCTGCGTAATGCTGATTCTGACGCTCATCGCCTTGGTGATCCTTGCCGCCTATCTCGTCAGCTTCCTGCGCCTGACCCAGACCACCCGCTTTATGAAAAACTCCGCCTTT
>CAMVBD010000097.1 GCA_947165615.1 uncultured Clostridia bacterium
TGGAAGTACGCCTGCACGAACTTGTCGGTATGGTCGCCGATGATCTTGATGGAGTCCTTGTTGGCGCCGACGGTGCCGTCGCCGCCGAGGCCCCAGAACTTGCACTCGATGGTGCCCTCGGCCGCGGTCGCGGGAGCGGGCTTCTCTTCGAGAGACAGGTAGGTCACGTCGTCGTGGATGCCGAGGGTGAAGTGGGGCTTGGGCGCGTCCTTGGCAAGTTCATCATAAACGGCGAAGATGGACGCGGGAGGCGTGTCCTTGGAGCCGAGGCCGTAGCGACCGCCGGTGACGCGGATGTCGGTTCTGCCGGTCGCAGCCAGTGCGGCGACGACGTCAAGGAACAGAGGCTCGCCGATGGAGCCGGGCTCCTTGGTGCGGTCGAGAACAGCCAGCTTCTTGCAGGTCGCGGGAATGGCTTCGCAGAGCTTTTCGACGGAGAAGGGACGGTACAGGCGGACCTTGACAAGACCGACCTTTTCGCCCTTGGAAAGCAGGTAGTCGATGACTTCCTCCGCAACGTCGCAGATGGAGCCCATGGCGACGATGACGCGGTCGGCGTCGGGCGCGCCGTAGTAGTTGAAGAGTTTATAATTCGTGCCGAGCTTGGCGTTGACCTTGTCCATGTACTCTTCCACGACGGCGGGAAGCTTGTCGTAGTACTCGTTGCAGGCCTCTCTGTGCTGGAAGAAAATGTCGCCGTTTTCGTGGGAACCACGCATGACGGGATGCTCGGGATTCAGGGCGCGGCGGCGGAACGCGTCGACAGCGTCCATATCGACCATTTCCTTGAGGTCGTTATAGTCCCAGACTTCGATCTTCTGGATCTCGTGGGAGGTTCTGAAACCGTCGAAGAAGTTGATGAAGGGAACTCTGCCCTTGATGGACGCGAGGTGCGCGACGGCGCCGAGGTCCATGACTTCCTGCGGGTTGGTCTCCGCCAGCATCGCAAAGCCGGTCTGACGGCAGGCGTAAACGTCGGAATGATCGCCGAAGATGTTCAGCGCGTGGGACGCGACGCAGCGCGCGGACACGTGGAACACGCAGGGCAGCAACTCGCCCGCGATTTTGTACATGTTGGGGATCATGAGCAGAAGGCCCTGAGAAGCGGTGTAGGTCGTGGTGAGCGCGCCCGCCGCAAGAGAGCCGTGCACGGTACCGGCAGCGCCGGCTTCCGACTGCATTTCCGCAACGCGCACGCGCGTGCCGAAGATGTTTTTGAGACCGTCCGCGGACCACTGGTCCACGTAGTCCGCCATGGGGGACGAGGGCGTGATGGGATAGATCCCGGCGACCTCGGTAAACGCATAGGACACCCACGCCGCTGCGTTGTTGCCGTCCATGGTCTTTTTCTGTCTTACCATAAGTATATCCTCCTAAAAAATTTTCAAAGGCTCGGTAAAAACCACGCTATATTTTAACACCAATCCGCCCGAATGTAAATAAGAAAATTCGGGAAAATCGGGAAATATAGAAAGTAATCAATAATATAATAGATTTATTACATTATATAAAAGGACTCCGGCCAAGATCGGTCGGAGTCCAAAGATCAAAAGGACAAAGGATGCTTTATATAATCAATAGAGTTTCAGTTTTTCAAGGCCCACAGCGGCGCGCAGGATCAGGCGGGCGTCGGAGGCAGTGATTTTTTCGCCGCCCTCGACAAGGCTTGCGTCTTTTTTCCATGCGTTCGGCGTTTCAAGTTCCACGGCGGAACGCAAAGCATAGCGGGCGTCAGCGGCGGTCACCTTGCCATCGCCGTCGTTATCGCCCTTGACGATAATCGTCTCTTTCGTGCCGTCGGGTTTTACGAGCACCATGCCGGAGCCGAGCGCGTCGTCCTTCTTTGCTTCCGTTCCGTCCGCTTTCAGCAGTTTCGCGCCGTCGCCTGCCGCTTTCAGCAGCCCGGATGAAGTCTGGTTCGGTGCGGAATAGACCTTGCCTTTGGCCTCTTTTGCGGTATCGGTGTCAACGACAGGCACCTCGAGTTTAGCAGTCGCACGGTTTTCAGCAAAACCGCATACGGAGCATGTGCGGGTTTCTGTACCCTCTGCGGTGTAGGTCGCGGGCGTCGTGACTGTCCATTCACCATAGGTGTGCTCGCCGGTTGCGGGGATCACGGTGTTTTCATTGCGCTTTTCATGGCAGACCGTGCATTCCTCATGTTTGAGACCGGTTTCTCCGCAGGTCGCGGGTTTATCGACGATCTCTTTCCACTGATGCTCGCCGGTCGCGGGAATCACGGTGTTTTCACTGCGCTTTTCATGGCAGACCGTGCATTCCTCATGTTTGAGGCCGGTTTCCCCACAGGTCGCGGCTTTATCGACGACCCACTCGAAGATGTGCGTATGATCTTCTTTGATTTTTAGGGTAAGTGTGCCGCCTTGCGCCGAAATATCACCCGTATCAGAAATCTCTACGTCAATCGTCGTCGACGTGGCGTCGGGATCGATGCAGTCAAAAATGAGTTCTGCCGCCTCGAAGGAATAGGCGTTAACGTTCAGTTTTTCAGATGTCCACCAGAGAGAGGGCTCCCACAGAGCATTTCTGAAATAGGCGCTGTATCTCAATTCTCCCTGCTCCCTTTCGATATAGTCATAATAGTACTCGCGTGCATCCGCCGTAATCCTGGCATCTTTGCCGACTATCAGTTTGTTGAAACGCAGCACATCGGCGTCAAAAAGGATCTCAAGGTCGAGCGATCGCAGATCAATGCAGCTCTCATATGACAAAAGAACTCGATAGGAACCGTTTTCGTCCTTTCCGAGGGAGTAAAGCCTGAATGTCGGAAGGGTGGAGTCGGCGCAGATATCGCAGACGGTATCCGCGTTTGCGTCCGTGTGCCCCGGCGCGAACAGGACGCCCCCTCCGCTGACAAAGGTTTTGCAATCCAGACAATAGACGCCGGCCTCAACGCCGTTTTTGACGCAAGTTTCTGCCCTGCCCTCTGTTTCGACGGTATTTTCGTGCGGGCACTGGTTTTCCTGTCGATGCAGATCGATCGTCAGCGACGTTTTCTCGGCGGATACGCCATCTGTACACAGACTTAAAAAACACAGTTCAGTAGAATCCGCGTCGGGATCCTTTACTTCAAAATACAGAATATCCGCCTCGAAGAACGAAGCATTGACAGACAAGCCCAAATCTTTCCAAGTCTCGGCATCCCAGAGTTGCTCTCTGAAAAAAGAAGCGTAACGAATATAACCTGGATTTTCAAGATTAAAGTCACTGACAAAGTCTCGCCCGACGGTACTCCCGTCTGCACCGACGGAATGTTTGACTGCCGACAGAATCTCGTTGTCATACTCAAGTGTGGCGTCAAGGGTTTTTAACCCCTCGCAGTTCGAATAATATATGCCCACGCGCAGCAACCCGTTTTTGCTGTCCATCTGTACAAGACGAATCTCCGGGTCCATCAGCTGCGAACAAACATCGCAGATACCGTCGCAGTTTTCGTCGATGTGCCCCAACGCGGGTATCGGTTCATGCCCTTCGATATAGGTTTCGCAGTCAAGACAAAACACACCTTGCGTGTAGCCGCTGCTCACACAAGTCGCAGGCACGGCTTCGACCTCCGTCGTGTTCGTGTGCGCACAGATTTCGACCGGAACTATTGTGGACTGCGCCGTATGGCTTCTAAGCGTTTCTCCACCGATACGCAAAAGAGCATCCAGCGTAGGAGCGGGAACGTTCTGCTGTTTTTTTGTAAAAGTAACAGTCAGCAGCGGAAGGTTCTCCACGTCGATCTGAGAAAGAACGGAGGCGTACGATTCATACCTATCCTGTGTCAGCAATTCTTCTCTGAAACACCCCGATACGGCGAGCATGCCGTTATTCTCGCCACAATAATACATCAATGATTCATACTTATAGTTTGACTCCAATAGGTTCAGCGCATCGGTTTTTTCGGTATCACCACTGAATTCGAGCGAGGAAGTGTCGTAATACAGAACGGCGTCAAAACTTTTGAGACCGACGGCGTTCTTTGCCCAAACAGTCAGGGTCACGGTATCGCCGTCATCCCGCAATTCATAAGGAAGAAGCAGATTCGTTTCTGCCTCGAACGCCGTTTTTTCGGTGCGGATCACCTCGCTCGCGGAAGGGAGATCTGAGAGATTCTCCAGCCCGACAGACTCTCGAAGGATCAAGCGCGCATCGGCTGCAGTGATCTTCCCATCCAGATCCATATCGGCGGCAATGAACACATCGCTGCCTTCTGGGAAGTTCTCCAAATCTACAGCTCTTCTGAGAACGAGGCGCGCGTCTGCGGCGGAAATAATCCCGTCCTGATCCACGTCGCCGCTCACATTCTTTCCCGCAGAGTTTATCACGAGTTGCGTTGTCGATGAAACCTGAATCCCCGAGGTCTCCTTCATCTGAAGTTGAAGCATTGTGGAGGCGAAGTCACCATTGAGTTTATTGAACCACAGTTCCAGACACTCCAACTCTTCTGCATTGATATCAACGGGTTCATACTCATCTCTTGAGTCCTCGGCGAAAGTGTCGTGATCCACGAACTGATCCTTGTCATAAAACGAGATTTTCCACACCCCGCGCTCTTCGTCGTTGGATTGTTCCACGAAATTATGCGACTTCGTATTGCTGAATTGCGCTGCGTCATCTCCCAAATCCACAGACCAATCCGAAGAAATGACGTTCGCATCATAAAGGACTTCAAAATCTGCAGATTTTAGTCCGATGCAATTCTTTGCGACCAAAAGAACAGAAAAACTATCCCCGTCGTCTTCTCCGGGCAGAAGCACAAGTTCGGCATCTTCCTTCGCTGTTGACAAAGAAGAATAGGTGTAAACGTCCGGCATGGAAATGGGTTCTGTAAGAGGATACTCCAGTTCGACCGCGGTACGCAATACAAACCGTGCGTCCGCTGCTGTCAGGCTGCCGCTTCCATTGATGTCACCAGCCTTAAACTCCCGACTTTCTGGTAAAAAGTTTTCAAACCCAACGGCTGCACGTATTATCAATCTGGCATCAGCTGCCGTAATATTACCGTCTGCGTCCACGTCGCCGTACGCAAAATCATCGGCGGATTCGCCCAGTGCAGAGACCGGGAAGAGGGTGATGATGAGAAGAAAACTCATTACAAGCGCCAGTGTTCTTTGGATTTTTCGCATTAGACATACCTCCTTAAAAAATAAAAACCGCGCAGCCGAAGCCGTGCGCAAAAACACGAGACTTCAGCCGTCGCCAAACGAATCGAATGCACCGAAGCACACACATGAGTTTTCACCGCACTGGAATCCCTTATTGTTTGCTAAAACCAGAAATACAAATGTGAGGTTTGTCGGTTCCATCTCTTTCGTCTGACGTATTAATTCTGCGTATCGGCAGAACGAAAACAAGTCTCTGGACAAACACAAAACATGCATTCATCTTTAACTCATTTGAGTTTAGCATAGCATAGAATTTTACACATGTCAACTCAAAAGGGGTAATCTTTTAACTCAAAAACATTACAATAAGAGCATGTGTTTCATATAATGAAATATGTTCACAATCAATCTCAGCATTTCGCTTCGGAAAGAGGATAAAATGGATATCAGCACTGCGGCAAAGGAGCGGATACTACAACTTTGCAGGGAACGGGGATAGACCGTCAACGGGCTTTCCTACCATTGCGGGCTGACACAGTCCACCCTGAACAACATCACGAGCGGGCGCAACAAAAGCATGACACTGTCCACGCTCAAAAAGATCTGCGACGGGTTTTCCATCACCGTTCAGGAGTTTTTCGACAACGATCTGTTTCGGGATCTGAATCAGGAGATCCAATAAAAGAGCTTTATCGCTAATTTAGAAAATTACTCGGCGATTGTTGTCATTTTTCCAAAAAAACTCTTTACAACGATAAACCCTTATGCTATAATGTACTTCGTCCGGCTTCCCGGCGGCGGGTTCTTATCCGTCGGCATTTTCGGCGGCATTCACCTGTCCCCCGCTGAGACGTACGGATAATAAAATAAGAGGTGAAACAACATGACACAGGCTGAAAAGCAGGCCATTATGGCCGAGTACGCGACGCACGAGGGCGACACCGGTTCCCCCGAAGTGCAGATCGCCGTTCTTACCAAGAGAATCAACGATCTGAACGAGCATCTGAAGATCCACAAGAAGGACCATCATTCCAGACGCGGCCTTCTGAAGATGGTCGGTCACAGAATAAACCTTCTT
>CAMVBD010000098.1 GCA_947165615.1 uncultured Clostridia bacterium
GGGGTCTTCAGGCCCGCGTGCAGCAAAAGGTCCGTAAACGTGCGGCTGCCGCCCTGTTTGGTGTAGGCAAGGTAGTGCGCCCATGCGTCGTCCGGGTCCTTTTGCAGCATGGCCCAGAACTGCAGCGCCACCGTCTGGGCAAGGCAGTAGTCGATGTAGTAAAACGGCACCTCGTAAATGTGGATCTGCCGCTGCCAGCCCTTGCCCTCGGCAAAGAACGGAATGTCGCCGTCGAGGGCCAGCCACGGCTGGTAGATCCCGACAAGGCGGCGCCATTCGGCGTGGCGCTCGGCGGGCGTCAGGTCCGGGTGTTCGTACATAACGTGCTGAAAATGGTCGACCATCGTGCCGTAGGGGATAAAGGTCAAGGCGCCCGCGAGGTGGCTGTACATAAACTTTTTGGCGTCCGGCCCGAAAAAGCCCCCGGCGTTTTTCCAGCCGAAAAACTCCATGCTCATGGAATGCACTTCGCAGGCCTCCATCGTCGGGTCGGAATAGGACGCCGGAACGCGCTTCCGGTTCATCCAGTAGGCAAAGGCGTGGCCCGCCTCGTGCGTGACGACCTCCACGTCCCCCTGCGTGCCGTTGAAGTTTGCGAAAATAAACGGCCGCTCGTACAGTTTGATGGACTCGCAGAAGCCGCCGCCCATTTTGCCCTCGGTGGACAATACGTCCATCAGTTCCTCGTCGAGCATCGTGCGGAAAAATTCGCCGGTCTCGGGGGACAGGCTGTCATAAAACTTTTGCCCCTGTTTCAGAATGTCCTCGGGCGTCCCCACGGGGCGCGGGTTGCCGCTGCGGAAGGAAAGCGCGTCGTCGGCAAAGGACAGGGGATAGGGCCTGCCGATCCGTTTTGCCTGCGCTTTCATCACGGCGTCCGCCAGCGGGACAAGGTACTTCTGCACCGCGGCGCGGAATTTCTCGACGTCCGCCTGATCGTAGCAGTTGCGCTCCATCCGGCAGTAGCCGAGTTTCGTAAAACCGCCGTACCTCAGTTTTTTGCCCATGGCGTCGCGCACCTTTACAAGGTCGTCGTAAATGCGGTCCAGTTTTTCGCCGTTGTCCTTGTACCACTGCCCGGTCGCCTTCCACGCCGCAAGGCGTCTTTCGTCGTCGGCGTCGCTGCGGTAAGGCGAAAGCTGCGACAGGGTGTACTTGCCGCCCTCAAACGGGATCTCGGCGGAGGCGATCAGGGTGTCGTATTCGTGTACGAGCTCATTTTCCCGCTGCAGATCCGGAATGATCTCGGGCGCAAAGGTCATTCGGGCGATCTCGGCGTTTCTGAACAGCAGATCCCCGTACTCCTTTATAAAGTCGGGGCGGAAGGGGGAGGCGAGCAGCGCCCCGGTCCATTCCTGTTCGTATTCCTCCAGTTCGGGGCCGAAGGCGTCCCAAAACGCCTTTTCGTCGTTGTAAAACGCGTCCCGCGTGTCAATGGACTGGCGGATGAACACCAGCGCCGAGGCCGTGGACACGGTCTTGCCGAACGCGTCCTTCTCCAAAAAGACGGACCTGGCTTCCTCGTATGTCTTCGCGTTTTTCAGCCGCGCGGTCAAGTCCCGCACGCTTGCCTTTAACGCTTCGGGGTCGGGCCGGGTGTAGGGCATTTCGGAAAACTTCATATCGCTTCTCCTTTTCATTCGTTCTGCTATTGATTGTAGTATATCCGACGGCATAAATCAAGATTCTTTTTTTGATGGGGGCCGGATTCCCGAAAACCTGTTTACAAACGCGGTCCCCGATGCTATAATCGAAACAGAATATGAAAACGGAGGATGATACAAATGACCAAAAAACGGATCTTCGCTGTTCTTTTGACGGTTTTGCTGCTCGTCAGTCTCTGGACGCCCGCGTTCGCGGCGACGAAGACCGGCGCCGTCATCAAAAACGTGATCTTTATGATCGGCGACGGCATGGGCGAAAACCACCTGGCGCTTGCGCGCGAGCAGGGCGTGGACCTCTTTATGGATTCCGCTGTCGACCTGCGCGGGCAGTCCAAGACCCGCTCGTTCTCGTCCAAGGTCACCGACAGCGCCGCCGGCGCCACGGCCCTCTCCTGCGGGGTGCGGGTCAAAAACAGCGCGCTGTGCGTCTATCCCATTGATCCCATCGGTCTGTTCTTCCGCCCGCGCATCATCACCGAAAACGCCGTCTCTCACGGCATGCGCACCGGCGTCGTCACAACCGATCGCACCACCGGCGCCACGCCCGCGGGCTTTTCGGTGCACGTCAGGGACCGGAATCTGTCCGACGAGATCACCGAACAGCAGCTTCACAGCGACATTGACCTCATCTGGGGCGCCGCTGCGGAATCCGACGCGCGCGCGGCGGCAATGGAACTCGGCTGGACCTATATCGAAAATCTGGAGGAGATGAACGCTCTGACGCCGGGCGTGCGCAGCTTCGGGCAGTTTACGGGCAATACGTGGCGCACGACGCCGGACGCCGGGATGCCGACGCTGGAAGAGATGAGCCGAAAGGCCATCGACCTTCTGAACGCCGACAATGAAAACGGCTTTTTCCTGATGATCGAGGGCGCGCACATCGACAAAAACTCCCACCGCACCCAAGACGGCGCCGCCGATTTCCCGTCCAAGATCGCCGATACCGCGGACGCCATGGCGGGCTTTGACAACGCCATCCGCGCCGCCGTGGAGTTTGCCCGCCGCGACGGGCACACGCTCGTCATCGTGACCGCCGACCACGAGACCGGCGACCTGTATTATGAAAACGGACGCTATACCTTCCATTCCGGCTCCCACACCGGCAAAAACGTGCCGCTGCTCGTCTTCGGCGCGGACGATCTGTTCAAACCCGGCGAGGCCGTCAAAAACAGCAGCATCCCCGGCTTTGTCGCCGCAAAGCTCGGCTGGAACAAAACCGAACTGCCGCACGTCGACCCCGGTTCCTTCTGGATCAAACTGAAAAACGCCTTCCGGTTCGCCGTCCCCGCAAAGGCCGCGGCGTGAAAAATGCGTCAGAGGTTTTTTTACGACGTCGGACGCCGGATTGACGCTTGACTTCCTCTGTCGGGTGTTATAAAATGGAAAAGGAAGAAAGGAGATGGACGTAATGTCGTTTTTCTCAAGGATCATCGCGTTTTTTATGTCGGTCATCGCGTTTTTCTCGGGGCTCTTTTCCGGCGGCAAAAAGCCCGCCGAGCCCACGCCCGACCCGGCTGAGACCAAAACTTATACGTTTTATGATTGCGCCTACGGGAGCGACGCGCGCCAGACGCTGGATCTTGTCCTGCCCGAAAACGCCTCGGGGGAGACGGGACTCATCCTGTTTATTCACGGCGGCGCCTGGATCTCCGGCAGCAAGGACCAGTACCGCGACACGCTGAAGACCGCCGCCCGGATGGGATACGCCGCGGCTGCCCTCAATTACCGGTATCTGTCCGACTCCGTTTCCATGGCGCATCTCATGGCGGACGTCGCCTCCGCGCTGACGAAAATCTCAACGCTTGCTGCCGGACAGGACGTAAGCCTCAGTAAGGTGCTGCTGACCGGCACGTCCGCCGGGGCGCAAATGTCGCTGCTTTACGCCTATCGCTATGCGGACGCCGCCCCCATCCGTCCCGCGGCGGTCGTCAGTTTCTGCGGTCCGACGGATCTGACAAGCGAGGCGTTTCTGGAACACAACGAACTCGGCGACCTTTCCGCCATGCTCGGGCTGATGAACCGGCTGGCCGGCGTTTCCGTCACCGAGGCGGAATACAGGGATCACACCGGGAATTACGCCGCGTGGCTTGAGGCGCTGCGGTCGTTTTCGCCGCTGTATCAGGTCGGCCCCGGCTGCGTGCCCACCGTGCTCGGCCACGGCAGACAGGATACGATCGTCCCGTTTGACACGGCCGCCGCGCTGGACGCGGCGCTCGCCGGACAGGGCGTCACGCACGAATTCGTCATCTTCCCCAATTCCGGACACAGCCTCGATCGGGATGAAGCCGCGTCCGCCCGGATGTACGACCTGCTGGTCGGCTACGCCGAAGCATATCTGAAATAAGCCCGCCGTAAACAAGCGGCGCAGCAAGCAGGACCTGCCCCCCGGCGGGTCCTGTTTTATTCTTCTCTTTATTGAAATAAAAGTTTAAAATTCACAGATTGTTCACAATACTATGCTATACTAGACAAAATAGGTGGTTTCTGCCGTTTTCGGTGGATCATCCGCAATAAGGAGTGTATACGGTATGAAAGGTCTTTTCAAAAAAGCCGTCTGCCTGTGTCTGACGCTGGTCATGCTCATGGCCCTGTGCATGCCCGCGTTCGCCAAGGAGACGCTGTGGATCTCTCAAAGCCTCAGCGATATTCCCGTCATCCGCATTTCGGGCGACGGTGAAAAACTGATCGACGAAGACGGAAACAAGGTCTTCCATTACAAGGACATCGGTTCGGTGCTCAAGGATGACGACGACGGCGACGACAAGGAAGTGTTCCGCGCCATCGCCAATATCCTGATGCCGTTCCTTGTGCAGGGACTCATGTTCAACAACTGGGAACCGTATTACGAGAACCTGCAGAAGGAGATCAGCGATCTGTTTGAGCATTCACTTCTCGACAAGGACGGAAACCCCCAGTACGGCACCGGCCTGCGCCCCGAGCGGATCGAAAAAATGGAAAGGATCCGCCACAACGATCAGGCGTGGGCGACTCCGGACGGCGTCAAGTACTACGTACACGACAGATACTGGTTCTACTACGACTGGCGTCTGGATCCCATCGAATCCGCTGCCACGCTCAAATCCTTTATTGACGATATCCTCGCCTCCACCGGCTGCGAGCAGGTCGGCATCATCGCCAGCTGCCTCGGCACCAACGTCGTCACGGCGTATCTGGCGGTCTATCCCGAACACGCTGCGCAGCATATCCGCGGCGTCGCCTTTGACGGCAGCGTGACCATGGGCGCCGAAATGCTCAGCGAAGCCATCAGCGGCAAGTTCAACATCGACGCCGCCGCCATCAACCGCGCGCTTCTGGACTGCAACGCCATCGGCCTGTTCGACGTCGACGAATTCGTAAACGTCACGCTCGACATGGCCGCCGAGACCGGTCTTTTGGACAATATGCTCGCCCTCCCGAAAAAATTGGTGTATTACCGCATCGTCAAGGGCGCGACCTCCGCGCTGGCGCTTTCCACCTTCTACACCTGGCCGAGTTACTGGGCATGCGTGTCGAAGGAGGATTACCCCGTCGCCATGGAGTACGTGTTCGGGCCCGAGGGCAGTGAAAAACGCGCCGAGTACGCGGGGCTGATCGCCAAGATCGAAAACTATAACACCGTCGTGCGCCAGCATGTCCCCGAGATCCTGACCGGGGCCGCCGAGAGCGGCGTCCACATCGGCGTCATTTCCAAATACGGCTTCCAGCTGCTGCCCATCTGCGAGACAAACGACCAGATCTCCGACCAGTTCGCTTCCGTCCCGCGCTCCTCCTTCGGCGCGACCACCGGCACGATCTATGAGGATCTCTCCGACGCCTACCTTGCCGAACGCACCGACGCCGGCTACGGCGCCTATCTCTCTCCCGACGGGCAGATCGACGCCTCCACCTGCCTCTTCCCCGAAAGCACGTGGTTTATCAAGGGCTCCAGCCACTCCAACTGGTCCGACTGGGAGCTGCGCCTGCTGTACGACATCGCGTCCTCCAAGGAGCAGGTGACCGTGGACAATTCCTGCTGGCCGTCCCGCTTTGTCGTCTACTCCTATACGAATCCCGATGAGGACAGCGACGGCGAGATCGCAGCCATGACGACGGAAAACTGCGACACCGAAAACTGGGAGGCGGACGACAGCGCCAAAAACGCCAACCCCTTCCAGAAGATGATCAACGCCCTCAAGGCATGGTTTAACTGGCTCAAGGCCCTGTTCCAGAAACTGTTCAACAAGGGCTAAGCGTTCATCCCCGGTGTTGGATCCCATACAAAAAGACCGGAACGGCTGCGTTCCGGTCTTTATCTTTTTTTCCATACTCAGCCGAGATAAAAGTAAATATCGGCCTTGCCCGCTTGTGAGGTCCCGTCGTAGACGCGGTTGTTGAAATCGTTCCCGCTGATGGCGTCGTTCTCGCGATTGCCGGAAGCGTCTACCGCCTCCACGAGCTTCGCCACCTCGTCCTCCAGATACCAGTCGATGGCAAACTGACGCACACGGTCAGAACGCCTTGCGTTCTCTACCGTATAGT
>CAMVBD010000099.1 GCA_947165615.1 uncultured Clostridia bacterium
GTTTGCCGAAGTATTTCGGCATAGTCGCCTTTTCAATGAGGGGCGTTACAATGTTCATCAGCAGGATGGAATAGGACACGCCCTCGGGCAGGGAGCCGTACAGCCTTATGACGCAGGTCAGCAGGCCGCAGCCGACGCCGAAGACGATCTTGCCGGTCTTGTTGATCGGGCTTGTCGTGTAGTCGGTCGCCATAAAGATCGCGCCGAGGAGCAGTCCGCCGGACAGCAGCTCATAGGCGGTGTAGGTCAGGTCCGGAGACGATCAGCATAAAGACGGCGACGGTGCCGACGTAGCACACCGGGATGCGCCACGAAATAACGCGGCGGATCAGAAGATACACGCCGCCGACAAGCAGCGCCGCGGCGCACGTTTCGCCGATGCACCCGCCGCGCATGCCGAACAGCATTTCGATAAGCGTGGGCAGCGACCGGTCCGCGGTCCAGCCCCCGATGGCGGCGGCAGCCTCCTTCGCGGGCAAAGAGCCGAGCACGCCGAGCGGCGTCGCGCCGGAAACGGCGTCGGGCACGTTCGGGGCGGTCCATTTGGTCATGGCGCCGGCAAAGGAGACGAGCAGAATGATGCGCCCGGTAATGGCGGGGTTCGCAAAATTTTGTCCGAGGCCGCCGAAAAACTGCTTGACGACGACAATGGCGGCAAAACTGCCGACGGCGCACATCCACAGCGGAATGCCGACGGGCAGGTTATAGGCTAAAAGCAGTCCCGTGACGACGGCGGACAGGTCCCCGACCGTGACGGGCTTTTTCATCAGCATGGTCCAAACGAGTTCAAAGCCGACGCTGCAAACGACGCACACGCCGATGACAAGCAGCGCGCGCAGCCCAAACCAGACGACGCCCATGATCCCGGCGGGCAGAAGCGCCAGAATGACGTCCAGCATCACGCGGGTGGTGGAAGCGCTGTTTTTCGCGTGAGGCGAGGCGCTGACGGTCAAAAGTTTCTTTTGTTCATCCATTCTTTTTCGCCGCCTCCTTTACAATGGATTTTGCAAGCCGCATGTACTGCACAAGGGGCTTGCCCGCGGGGCAGGAGTACGCGCAGGAGCCGCACTCCATGCACACCATGGCGCCCATGGCGGAAAGCGTTTTCGCGTCGCCGAGCAGGGCGTATTTTTCAATATTTGTCGGGACCAGTTTCATCGGGCACGCTGCGTGGCAGCGCCCGCAGCGGATGCAGGGGGTCTGCTTTTTGAGTCCCGCGTTGTCTTTTGACAGCGCCAGCACCGCGTTGTTGCTTTTCAGCAGCGGCACGTCCAGCGACGTGATCGCCGTGCCCATCATGGGACCGCCGGAGATGAGCTTTGCGGGCTCCTCGGTAAAGCCGCCGCAGAACTCGACGATGTCCCTGAGGCTCGTCCCGATCGGCACGCGCACGTTCATGGGGTTTTTGATGCAGTCGCCCGAGACCGTCACGGTGCGGCTGGTCAGCGGCTTGCCGGTCTTCAGGTACCTTGCCACAAACGCGACGCTCGCCACGTTCATGACGATGACGCCGACGTCCGCCGGGAGTTTGCCCTCGGGCACCACGCGCCCGGTGGCGGACAGGACCATCATTTTTTCCGCGCCCTGCGGGTAGCGGGACTTCAGGCCCATCACAAACACGTCGTCGTCGTTGTCCGCCATGTCTTTGAGCACCTTGATGGCGGCGGGCTTGTTGTCCTCAACGGCGATGATGACGGTCTTGATGTTCAGCAGTTCCTTGAGAGTCTTGAGTCCCGAGTAGATGTCCCAGGAATTCTCCATGCACTCGCGGTAGTCGACGGTGATATAGGGCTCGCATTCCGCGGCGTTGACGACAAGGGTGTCGATGGGCTTGTCGTCCTTGACCGTGATCTTGACAAACGACGGAAAGCCCGCGCCGCCGAGACCCACAAGGCCGGACGCGCGGATGGCTTTTACAAGGTCGTCCTTGTTTTCGACCACGGGGGGCTTTATGCCCTCGTACGGGGTCATCAGCCCGTCGTTTTTGATGCGCACCGCCGGGGCCATGGTGCCGTTGGCGAGTTTTACGTCCTGCACGCTTTCGACGGTCCCGGAGACCGAGGCGTGGATGGGCACGCTTAAAAACTTGTCCGAGTCGCCGATCACCTGACCGACGGTCACGTAATCGCCTTTTTTAACAGTCGGGGTACAGGGCGCGCCGATGTGCTGAAGCATCGGCAGCGTGACGTATTCGGGCGCGGGGAAACGGACCGTTTCCATTTCCGCCGTCAGCTTGCGGTGGGGCGCCAGAATGCCGCCGCTGCCGCGTTTGACCGCTTTCAGCAGCGCGTCCGTGCGGGGATGAGACACTGAGGATTCCTCCTTTGGTTTATTTGCCGCTTCATGCGGCAGACGCGGGCGCGAAAAAGCGCCGCGTGTGGAAATCAGTTAAAAAAGTGTGGAGTGAGGAGTGAGGGGTGAAGGATGGGGTTCCACCCCATGCCCCATTTATATAATGCGGCGAAGCCGCCACCGATATTTTGTATTTTGTATTTTGCATTTTGCATTAAAAAACGTTATTCGTTTTTCGGCAGAACGCGGGCAAGCGCCGGCATGACGGCGTTGAGGGTCAGTCCCGTCACGGCGCCGAAGACGACGCCGGACAGCAGCAGCACCGGGGCGAGATACAGATACGCCTTGCCGCCGAGCGTCAGGCTGACGGCGATCAGCTGCCCCATGTTGTGCATGACGGCGCCGAGGGCGGACACGCCGAGGTAAGAGAGTTTGTTCCGAAACAGCCGGACTGCGAAAAACACGGTCAGGACGCTGAGCACCCCGCCGGACAGGGACAACAGCCCCGCCACGGCGCCGCCGGTCAAAAAGACGAAGCCGGCTTTCAGGACCGTAATGCCGAGGGCGTAGGGGAGTCCGAGCGACACGACCGCAAACATGACCAGCACGTTTCCGAGCCCTAACCGCACGCCCGGGGGCAGCGGCAGCGTCGCCGTGACGGCTCTTTCGATAATGGATAAGACCAGGACGCCCGCGGTCAGAAGCGCGGTGAGCACGGTCCGTCGGGTGGAAGATTTCATTCGGATAGCCGCTGCGCGGCGGGCGCGCGCGTGCACGGGGCCGAGGATTCGCCGCCGCCGGTGGAAGACTCCCCCGCAGTGCGGGGGAGATGTCGACGAAGTCGACAGAGGGGGACGGCCCGGTTAGGGATGAAGGCGAACCGCAGGCTGGAGGAAACACGAGAAAAACGAGCGCTCCAAGCGAAGTTTTTCGAACATGTTTCCGACTGGGCCGTAAGGCACGGGCACGCGGGAAACGTTCGGTTTGCGGCTTTGCCGCATGAGAAATGCAAAATACAGAATGCAAAATACAGAATGCAAAATACAGAATGCAGAATACAGAATGCAGAATACAAAATATCGGATGGACTTCGTCCATACCTCATTGAAAGATGAGAGCCGAGCCACGAATCACGAGCCACGAATCACGAGCCACGAATCACGGGCCACGAATCACGAGCCACGAGTCACGAGCCACGAATCACGAGCCACGAATCACGAGCCACGCCCTTACCCGGTCTTTGCGTCGATCCCCGAGTTGTCGGCGCCGAGGAGCACCAGCGCGGTTTTTTTCGGCAGGCACACGGCGCACTGTCCGGCTTTGGTGAGTTTTCCGGTGTGGACGCAGTCCTGTTCTTTGCAGGGGGAGGACAAAATCTCGGCGCCGTCCGGATACAGGCGCACGACCACACCGCCCGGCAGCGTCAGGTCTTCGGGTTCTCTTACGTCGGAAAGACGGACCTCCCGGTACACGCCGCCGTCGGTCTCAATGCGGGCGACAAGCGCCGATCTCGGGGCGCGCGTCAGGACGAGCAGCAGCATGCCAGCAGCCAGCAGAACGCCGATGAGAATCAGATCCCGTTTTTTCGGGCGGAGCATATGGTTTTTCATGCCGCCGCCTCCGGTTGGCGCAGGCGGTACGGGGCGTCCTCTGTCAGGCTGAACGCGTCGGCAAGGCCGTCTGTGACGGAGACGGTCCCGTCTTTATAGACGAACACGGCGCCGGTCAGGTATTTTTTACACAGGGCGTCGGCTCTGTCGCCCGGGCCCAGCACAAACAGCGCGGTGGACAGGGCGTCGCTTAAAAAACCGTCTGACGCGACCGCCGTCACGCTTACAAGGTCGTTTTCGACCGGATACCCGGTCTTGGGGTCCAGAATGTGGTGGTAGGTCTTTCCGTTTTCGGTAAACGTTTTTTCGTAACTGCCGGAGGTGGAGACAAACACGGCTTCGTCCGCTTGCAGCGCAAAGGAGAGCGTCGCAAAATACGAGGCTTCGTCCCCCTTCGGGTCCCGCACGCCGACGGTCCACGGCCCGCCGCCGGGCTTTTGCCCGAACACCAGCACGCTTCCGCCAAAGGAAACGACGGCGGAGACCTTTTGGCTCTTGAGCGCGGCTGCCGCGGCGTCCAGCGCCGCGCCCTTGCCGACAGCCCCAAGGTCGGGCTTCGCGCCGTTTTTAAGCGTGACGGTATCGCCCGAAAAGACGACGTTGTCAAGGCCTGCCGTCGCAAGGGCGGCTTTCAGGTCCGCTTCGGCAGGCAGGCGGGGCTCTTCGCCCGAAAAGCCCCAAAGCGCCGGCACGGCGCCAAGCGTCACGTCCAGCGCGCCGCAGGTGTCTTTTCCGAGGTCGACGCTGCGCCTTAAGAGCGCGGCGGTCTCTTTGTCCGGCGTCCCGGTCCCGTTTTCGATCAGCCGGCTGATATCCGAGTCCGTCCTTGTGACGGAGATAAGGCTTTCCAGTCTTCCGGCGTCCGTCAGGATCTCCCGTCCGAGTCCCTCGTCCCCGCCGTAGACCTTCACGCTGAAAAAACTGCCCATGACAAAACCGTCGCTTTCAGTCGGCGCAGCGTTTTTGCGGCAGGCGGAAAGCGAAAACAGCAGGATGAGCGCCGCGCACGCGGCGGCAACGGGTCTCGGTTTTGTCATAAGCGGTCTCCGGCGATCAAAACAGTTTCGCTGAAATTATAGCACCTCCCGCGCAGGAAGTAAAGCGATTTCAGTAAAAATTAACTCTTGTATTATAAGATGAAATATGTTATTATATAATGGACTACATATAGGATGGAAGAACTTGCTTACAAGGTGATGGAAATGGAAATCGAAAAGGAAGACGGACGGTATCTGGACGCTCTGTCCGAAACGTCCGGGCCCGAAGACGGAAAAAACCGTGACGGCGGCGCGCCCGCCTCGAAAAAAGATAAGCTCATAACGGCTCTTCTCGGCGTTCTGTGCGTCGCCGCGCTCGGCTATCTGCTTGTCACGCTCCACACGCTCGGCTCTCTTAAAAACAGTCTGCCGGAAGCCGATCCTTCCGGCGAGGAGGAAACGACCTCCCCGTTTTTTGACGTTTCGGCGGTCAACGCCGGGCTTACCCCCACGCTCAAAGGCGTCAAATTCCCGGCGGGCATGAGCGACGGCTTCATCCGGCTTTACAGTGCCAACGAGGACGTGGTCGGCTGGATCCGCATAGCGGACACCTGCATCGACTATCCGCTGGTGCAGGGGGAGGACAACGATTATTACGAGCGGCGCAATTACTACCGCGAGCACGACGAGCGCGGGTCCGTATGGCTCGATTACCGCAACCGGTTCGGTCCCGGCGCGGGGGAGCTCGACAATGTGACCGTCATTTGGGGCCATAATTTTTCAGAGCATGACCTGTCCTTTTACGAGGTGGAAAAATACCTCGACGTGGACTACTATAAAACGCATCCGCTGATCGAAACGCAGAACCTGTACGGCGAGACTTACAAGTGGAAGGTCTTCGGCTGCATCATTGCCGCGGTCGAGGAGCCGGACGACAACGGACAGATCTTTTATTACTGGAACACACAGCTCGCGACCGCGGAACTGCCCGGTTTTACGGATGAGATCTATCGCCGCAGCTGGTTCCGGAACCCCGCGGTGGACGTCCTGCCCGGCGACAAACTCATCTGTCTGTCCACCTGTACGTATATGCTGAACACCGATAAATACCACGAGATCCGCTGCGTGCTGTTCGGCAGACTCGTGCGGGAGGGAGAAGACGAGACCGTCGACGTTTCCGCCGCTTACGCGCAGCCGGAGCCGCGGATGCCTCAGTTGTATTACGACCAGAAGGGGATCCCGAATCCCTATCTTTCCACTCCCGTATTCGGATTTTAAGGAGGCCCCATGAG
>CAMVBD010000100.1 GCA_947165615.1 uncultured Clostridia bacterium
CGCATGAATACCGGTATTTTGCCGGCTCCGTACAGGTGGCTTCTCGGAACAGCGCGTCCTGGGTGACGACCCTGCGCGTAAAGACGTGCTGCGCGTACTGACCTGTATAGTCGTGATCCCAGTATTGTCCGCATACCGAGCAGTGAGAGCGGACGTGCGCCTGCGATGTGCAGGTGGCAGGGATCGCCTCGTCCTCGCCTTCCGTCGGCGTGTGGTGACCGATGGCCGGAATGCTTTCTCCGCTGAAATATTTGTTGCAGTTTTTGCAGCGCGTCTCCTTATATCCGCTCGTAAAGCAGCCTGCCTCTCTGGTGATCCGCTCTTCCGGCTCGTGCGGCAGCATGGGCTCATAGCGCTGACTGATAATCCTGTTGCATACGGTGCAATAAAGGCTTTCGATTCCCTGCTGTGTGCAGGTAGCCTCCTGTGTTTCCACGTAATCGTCTGCTGGCGTGTGCGGTATCGTCCATGACTCTCTCGAAAGAGTGAGATTGCACCTGCCGCATTTGACACTATGGTATCCGGGATCATCGCAGCCTGTCGGCGCGCGGTCATAGAACGTGTCATAATGCCCGAGCGCGGGAACGGCGGTCTCTTCGCCGAGGATCTTTCCGCAGGAGAGACATGCCTGCGCCGCGACGCCGTCCTCCAGACAGGTCGGGAGCCGCAGAACGCGCTCGCCGGTCACGGTATGGCCGCAAGCGGCGAAGGGGACGGGGAGTGCGTCGGAGTCCGGTGTCCAGTGCGTCAGTATCTCTGCGCCTGCTTCATCGTTATATTCATCAACGAATGCATTCAGCGCGTCCAGCAGAGAGGATCCGTCGGAGAACAGCAGCGTTTCGGGATCGAAAAGAGAAGCGTTTTGCACGTTTTCGGCAGTACCGGCATACATGGGGACGGGGACCGCGGACGAGCCGAACAGATTGACGCCTTCAAACGTGCCGTCGCATATCTGAACGTCCTCAGCTCTCATTGTACCGGTGTTCACGCAGTTTTCTACCGTGAACGGGGTCGCACCGTATCCGTGAGCGATCCCCGGACGGATAATCCAGTTATCTCCCGCGATTGTCGCGTGATTGGCGCAGTTTACGATCTCTCCCATGCTCTTATTGCAGATCCCTGCCGTTCCGGTGGAATAATCGGAAAGGAAGCCGACGGAAACACAGTTGCGTATCACGCTTCCAGCTTCACTTGCGTAGCAGATGCCGCTCGCGCTGAGACAGTTCGAAATGGTCCCGTTCCAGAGGCAGCCGTCGATCGTTCTGTAATTGTAAGCACAGATCCCTCCGACGTATCCGTAATAGTCCTGCACGGTGATCAGCGAGCGACAGTTTTTGACCTCACCCTTGTTTTTGCACACAAGGCCGCCGAACAGAACCTCTCTGCCCCAAAGATGGTTGCGAATATTGGTATCGTAGCCGAAAACGGCTCCGGATATCATACAGTTCCGTACCGCACAGTTTTTGCCGAGCTCACACACAAGACAGGCGGATTCCCAGCTCTGTCCGAGCTCCATGCGGATCCCGTCCAGGATCAGGTCCTCGATCACGGCGCCGCCGGCAAGCTTGCCGAACAGGCCCGCGTCGGTATCGTAACGATCCGAGGAGAGACCGGTGATCCGATGCCCCTGCCCGTTGTAATCGCCGTGGAATTTGAGCGACGTAACGTTGCCTGCAATCGGCGTCCAGTTCACGCCCGTGAGGTCGATATCCACCGTTTGCAGCAACATTTTGCCTGTGAAATTCTCAAAGCCTTCGTTGATGATCGCCCGCAGGTCGAGAAGATCCTGCAGGGAGGAAACATACAGCGTATCGGCCGCGGAATCATACCAGTCTCCGACGCCCAGCACGTATACGCGGGCAAAATCGGTTTTTCCGTCAATTTCCGCCCTGATCACCGTTTCGCCGCCGGAGACGGCGGTCACAACGCCAGAGGCGTCCACGGAGACAACGGTGGGATCGTCGGAGGTGAACACAGGCGTCTGTCCCGCGGGATACGCGCTGACTATGAGCGGAACGCTCTGCCCGGAGATAAGCCGGATGATCCTGTTCGCGATCGCCACGTCCGCCGTCTGTTCCGATTCCGGTGCAAGCACCGGAACGCCGTCCTTTACGACCCAGCGATAATACGTATGTCCCTCGTCGCCCTCTGAAAGCGCGAATGCGTTCTTGTTCAGCCGGTCGATCACAGAGATACTCTCTTCTTCCAGTATGAGGGAATCGTCCCAGCGGTAAGCCTCGATCCGGAAGGCGTCGAATTCTCCGATCTCGATCTCTCCGTAAACGATCTCCGTAGAGACCTCCCGGTAAAACGGCGTTTCACCGGCTGGCGCGTAGCAGTCGAGCAGCTTGGAGCCGTAGTTGAAATCAGCGATCGAGGCGGATGCCTGCGCAGCACAGACGCAATTCCGAAGCGTCGTATAATGAAGGTTCCTTCCGTTTTCGTCTATCAAAAACTGTCCGCTGGCAGAGCCTGCGAAACCTCCGCATCGGGACGGCGCTGTTACGGTACCGTATGCGGCGCAGTTGATGATCTCGGTGCCGTTCACACACCCCACGAATCCGCCGGCACACTGCCTTTCGGCGGAAACGTTCGCCCGCGCGGAACAGTTGACGATCGGTTTTTCCGTCGCTGCGCGGCCGAATAGTCCGCCTGCATAACATCCCTGATCCGAATGGGTACCGCCTAGCACTGCCTGCACGTCCGCGCCGTTCACATGGCAGTTTTCAACAGCGGCGTGCAAACCGAGAGAACCGCAGAAACCGCCGACCTCAAACAGCCCCACGAAGTAGGCGTCCTCTATCACAAAGTTTTTCACCTCGGCGAAAGCAACCCTTCCGAAGAACCCGACGTATTCCTGATCCGGCGTCACGCAGCGGAGATTCTTTATCGGCACTCCGGAGCCGTCCGCCTTGCCCCCGAAATTGCGGTATCTCCCGATGGGCTGCCAATCGATCCCTGCCATGTCGAGCTCTTCAACTGTAGGGTCGATCACAATATCGCCCGTGACACCGATGTCCCACGCTATGGAGAATTCCAAAAGATCCTGCGCAGAGCTCAGTATAAAGGGAGCGCCGTTACGGTGCCATTCGCCGAATTCAAGCACTTCCACGGTAAACGAGGCTGAGGTCTCGGCGATCCCGTCCGGGGCGGCTGTGAGCGTTACCGTTGCCGTGCCGGCGGCATGGGAAAACACCGTGCCGTTCGTCACGCTCAGGACCTCCGGATCGGAGCTCACCCAGCGCAACGGGATGCCGGAATGGGAGATATAATACGGAACGGTGTAATAACAGTCCGCGTACATTTCAAACTCGGGTTCGTCGAACCGGATAACGATATCCGAAACAGTGATCTCACAGCTGCGGGAATATGACGATGTGAAAGCTGTGATCTCGCATGCTCCGATGCCTGCGGCGTGCAGCATACCGTCCGCCGTCACTGTGCAGACTTCGGGATCTGTGGAGCTCCATGAGATGACCTCGCCGTTCAGGCTGATGGCGGAAAGGCGGTAATCCTGCCCCGGATAGAGCAGCTTCTTTGTCATGGAAAGATAAAAAGCGGCTGCGCCAGGTTCCGTCACTCCGGACATGTCGATAAGCTTCACATCCGTCGGACTGCCGTTGGTATTCCACGTCGGTTTGCCGTTGTTCGACAAAAGCCCCACCATGTCGGCAGCCGTGATGTCAGACCGATAGAGTTTCAGGCACGCCGCCGCGGCAGCCGCGTGCGGAGACGCCATGGAAGTGCCGCTCAAGGCCGCATACCTGCCAGTACTGCCCCTTCCGTTGGTCGGATAGGCGCTGACGATATTTACCCCCGGTGCTGCAAGATCTACCAGGTCGCCGAAATTTGAGAAATCCGCGTACCGGTGGTTCTCCCCGACAGCGGCAACCGTGACTGCGCTTTCCACGTTCGCGGGGCTGAAATATTTAGCGTCCATCGAACTGTTGCCCGCTGCCACGCATACGATCGTGCCGCACGCGGTAAGGGAATCGATCACAGTATTATATGAAACGTTTGAGCCTGTGCCGCCGAGGCTCATATTTACCACGTCGACGCCGAGCTCCTTGCAGTACCACAATGCGGAGACAATGCCACTGATCGCACCGCTGCCGGTACTGTTGAGTACCTTTATCGGTACGATTTTAACGCTTTCTGGCGTGCCGTCCACAATGGTGCCGCAGACGTGAGTGCCGTGGTAATGATCCTCGTAAGCGTCGTCATCGTTGTTTACGAAGTCATAGTCGTGTTCGGTATCCATGCGGTCGGCAAGGAAGGGGTGGTCGTACATCGCACCGGTGTCCAGCACAGCCACGGTAACTGTTTCGTCCGACTGCAGTTCCGACTGATACCACGACAGGAAGCTCATCTGATCCATATGCTCCTGTCCGTAACCCCATGAGAGAAATTCGTCCTGAGCGCTCACCACCGAATCCGGCGCAGTCCAAAGAACACCGTCAAGCGCGGATAGCCTTTCCGCCGCTTCACGCGCGGCGTCCTCGTTCTCATACTGGAGCACCCACAGATTCCGGTAGCCGCCGATCACAGCGGTCGCCCCGAACGTATCGGGCAGGTATTCCGCCTCGGCGAGCAGCCGCGCGGTCTGGTACGGACGGGAGATCACAAGCGAATCGCTCCCCGTGATCACATCATAACCCTCATCGCGTGCCTGCTTCTCCAGCGTTTTCAGGGAGACGAGGTCCGCCGTGCCGAAATCCGAGGCGCGGTCCGCGATCACGGAATCCGCCGCGCGACCGGACATGACGCCGTCCTGTCCGGAGAACAATGCGGCATTTTCATCGTTGTTTATGATTCCTCTCACATCGCCGGTCCTGTCGACAGCGGCATCCGCTTTCAGCGCATCTGAAACGGAACGGATATCTCCGCCTTTTTTCAGCGCCGCCGCGGCTGTTTTCGCGTTGGCACGCGTGATGCGCAGATCCGGGAAAATATCGTCCTCCGTCGTGGGGGGCAGATCCTGCAGGGCTTCGGTAAATTCCCAAAGCGTCCGTACGGTCACCGTTCCCTCAGGTTCGGCATATGTTACGGGAGCGATATCCGCATTTCCTGTCGGATCCTGTTCCGCCGCGTGCGCTGATTGAGCAGCAAAAGGCAGCCCTGCAAACAGAAGCAGCGCGCTAATGACCAATGCAAGCAGCTTTTTCATAATATGACCCTCCGAGTATAGTTTTCAGTTTTATTATATTTCTTTATATTTCTTATTACAAGAAAAATAGAATGAACAATACTGTTTCGGGAATGAATAGTTCTCAGTGCCCGGTTTTCAGTCTGGTTGGCCCTCGTCTTCGGATCGGTATGCATCAGCTTTCAGTTTATATGCAAAAGCCTTTTCACTTGGAAGAAGATTATTCCGTTGTCTCAGATTCAAGTCTAACATAAGGAGGATTGCTTCAGAATCATCGATATCATCAATAATAATACAGGGGATACGATCATAGCGTAAAATCTCACAAGCCCACTTTCTGCGATGCCCGGAAACAATTTGGAACCGGTCTGCATAAGGGCGAACTATATCCGGCTCTAAAATACCGTAGATAGATATACTTTCGAGCAGATTGAGAAAGTCTGAATCCCTCTTCAGTCGAAAGGGGAACGAAGGGAAACCATCAAGCAAATCAATTGGAATTTCAAGGAATTCCCGCATAATACGAACCTCCAAAATCATAGTTTTGACCGATTCGTCAACCGTACCCATAAGCCAAATTGCAAATCCCCCAAAACACGATTGAAATCTGTGATAAGAAGGAATTTTTCAAGAAAGAACGGCGAATATTGATGATCAGAGAAAGCACTAAAATCGTACCCAAGATTTTCGCTGAACAAAATGGGGGATATCCCCCAATTGGGTCTCCCACTTCGCATCCTGCACCGATTTTTATCTGTCCCGCACCGTCCCGACAAAATGCCGAAATCCCTTGGTATTAAGCCATTTTCCTTGATTTTACAACAAAAAAAGGGGCTGTAAAAAAAGTCCCCTCCAAAAAAACAAGACTGCAATCTCAGA
>CAMVBD010000101.1 GCA_947165615.1 uncultured Clostridia bacterium
CTCTTTATCAGGTCCTTCACTACCGTTCATTATTCAGTTTTGAGGGTGCATCGAAGATAAAAGACTAAAGCGTCTGATTGACGCTTTATTTTTTTGTCTGGAAGTCCATTCCACGCCTTCCTTCGACAGTTTTCATTTGAAATATCATAAATCTGTAATATAAATTTGCGCGGAAACTATATACAAATTTAAGAAATCGTGCTATAATAACTCCGTATATGGCTGAGGATGCCATACCGGATACCATAATCTGTAAGGAGTTTGTCATGACGAATTCTGATCGTTCATCGACTTCGGTCCAGCCGAAGAAAAAGAAGAAAAAAGTCAAGAAGACGGGCGGCGTTCGCGGCGTCTTTACCTTGCTTTTTACGATTTTCCTTGTCTTAATGATGATCGGACTGCTGACGGCGACCAGCGTTGCGTTGACGGTTTTTGTGGATCTTGGTTTGATCGAATCCAAGAATTCCAAAACGGTTGACCAGGAGGTCGCAAGCGTTGATTATTTGGATCTCGATATGTATCTGAATAATCAGGAAAAGACGACGATCATCTATAAGTATAACGCAGACGGAGATCTTGTCGAGGATACGCGTCTGCACGGCAGCGAAAACCGGCTGATCGCGTCGATCGGGGAGATTCCGAAGTATACGCAGCAGGCCGTTATCGCGCTTGAGGACGAACGTTTTTACGATCACAGAGGCGTGGACTGGATCGGTACCATACGCTCGCTTGTAGTGGATATCGTCGGCGGCGAACTGCAGGGCGGTTCCACAATCACGCAGCAGCTTATCAAAAACCTGACCGGTGAAAACAAGCGCACCGTCATCCGCAAATACCGCGAGATCAAGAGCGCCCTTGCGCTTGAGCGGCACTTTACGAAGAGTCAGATCCTGGAAGCGTATTTGAATACCATTTATCTCGACCAGGGCTGCTACGGGATCAAGACCGGCGCCGAGTATTATTTCGGCAAAGACGTGTCGGAACTCACCTTAATGGAGAGCGCCATTCTTGTATCCATTACAAACGCCCCCCGAAAATTTGACCCGATCATAAATCCCGAAAACAACCGGGACCGTGCCGAATGGTGCCTGACAAAAATGGTTGAACTCGGCATGATCAGCGAGGAAGAGCAGCGCAAGGCGCTGGATGAAGACGTCCAGTTCGTCGGAAAACTGACGAAAAAAGACAAAGACGCCGAAGACGACAGTGAGGTTTCCGAGACCACGGACGAGTATCAGAGTTGGTATACGGACCTTACCATCGAGACCGTGATCGACGATCTGGCTACCACCTATCCGATCACGAGAGATCAGGCTTGGCGTATGGTGTATTTCGGCGGCTTGCAGATCTATTCCGCCGTAGATGATGAGATCCAGCATAAGATGGAATCCATTTACTATAACCGCAAAGGTCTGCCGGACGAGGATCCCGACGACGATAACCCCCTGCAGGCGGCGGGCGTCGTAATGGACTATGAAGGCCGGATCCTCGGCATTACCGGCGCGCTCGACAAAAAGATCGGCAACCGTCTGCTGAGTTACGCTACCGACGATCCCCGAAATCCCGGTTCCTCCATTAAGCCTTTGAGCTGTTACGCGCCCGCCATCGACGGCAAGTTCTTCCAGTGGTCCTCTTATTTGCCGAACTGGGGCATCGAGGTCCCGTGGGCCAGCGCCACCTACGGCGTATGGCCGTCCAACTACGGCGGAAACTACGGCGATCCAGGCGACTCCCGCAATCTTGCGGAAGCCATCGCGCCCTCGCTCAATACGATCCCTGCCCGTATTATTCAGCGCATCGGCGTCAACTATTCCTTCTCGTATCTGCGCGACCACTTCCACCTGTCGTCCCTGCTTCCTGCGGATGAAGGCTATGCCGCGCTTGCGATCGGTGAATTCACCGACGGCGTCACACCGCTCGATATGTGCGCAGCCTATGCGGTGTTCGGCAACGGCGGCAACTACTTTAAGCCCTATTGCTATTATGAGGTGCTGGACGCGGACGGAAACGTCCTGTTAAAGCCCGACCACACCGGCATGAAAGCCATTGAGGAGGGCACAGCGGACGTCATGCTCCCCATGCTGCAGTGTCCGGTATACTGGACCAGCGCTACGGTATACCCCCTCCAGGTCGACGACTTTACGACCTACGGAAAATCCGGTACGTCCTCCAAAAACTACGACAAATGGGTCTGCGGCGGCACGCCGTATTATGTGTGCGCCTCCTGGACCGGCTTTAAGTACAATCAGGAGATCACATCCTATTACGGCAGAAATCCCGCCGGCACGCTGTTTAAGGAAGTCATGGACTCCATTCACGAGGACCTTCCGGAGAAGGAATTTGAACGGTCGTCTGAAGCGGTCGCAAGAACGTTCTGCGAACTGTCCGGCGATCTTGCCAGCGAGTCCTGCGCATATACGGCGACCGGCTGGTACCGGATCGACGATCTGCCCGACGTCTGCGTTTCCTGCCGGATGTCCAGCGAGCAGCCGTCCGGCAACAGCGGTTCCCCCGACAATCCCGTTTTCCACTGATATGGTTATTCTGAGCGTGGACTACGGGGACGTCCGGACCGGCGTCGCCGTATGCGATAAAATGGAAATGCTGGCTTCCCCCGTGACCGTCGTTACCGAACGAAACGCCGAACGGCTGGCGCTTCGCCTTGCGGAGATCTGCCGGGAGAAAAAGGCGGAGCTGATCGTCCTGGGGCTTCCCAAAAATATGGACGGGAGCGAAGGCTTTCGCGCCGAAGCCGTCAAGGCGTTTCGGGAGATCCTGCAAACCGCGACCGGCCTGCCGGTGAAGCTCCGGGACGAGCGGCTGACGACGGTCTCCGCCCATACCTACCTCAGTATGAACGACGTGCGCGGCAAAAAACGCAAGGAGACCGTGGACGCCGTCTCGGCGGTGCTGATTTTGGAGGATTACCTCGGGTTTCGAAAAAGACAAAACACATAAATAAAAAGCGTGCGCGGCACGCTTTTTATTTTTCGGGAGACGCCTTCCGTTTTCCACGCTTCTGCTTTTTCATGGCGTTGACGAGCGCCAAGGCGGCGGTCACGTCCCCCTCGGCGTCCAGTTCTCCGTCCATGAAGGCGGCGACGGCGCTTTTTTCGTTGACAAGGATTTTGTCGAGCAGGTCCGAAGACAGGCTGATCTTTACGGTGTGATCCCGATAATCGTAGGGCTCGACGTCCAACCGATCGCCGGTCTTTTTGATATAGAACGTTCCGCCGCAGTCGGGGTCGGTCAGCGTGATTTCGGCGGCAAAATCCTCCTTCACGTCATCAAACGACGTGGTTTTGAGATACGCCTCTTTGAGTTCCTGAAATTTTTCCGAAAAAGTCATGGGCACCCTCCGTATTGTTGATACGGTTAGGGTGCCCGATCCGGTTGCGTTTATTCTGTTTCTTTACGGATTCGATACGATGCCGGCAAAAATCGGCGTACTTTCGGAAAGAATAAAAAAGAGGAAAGGATGGTCCAGTTTCAGCGTCTTGCAATGGATTACGCGACCGGTGGTGAAGACGTTGGCCTGTGTAAAAGCCGCGCCGGTCACACCGTTTTTATCGACCGAAACACGGGCGGTGTGTGTCGCTTCCTTCAGGTAGATCCCATCTTCGTTTTCAAACAGCGTACCGAAGTCGGCTTTTGCGGGATCGAATGCGTCTGACACGCCGAGAAAGGATAGCCCATCCCGCAGGTCGATTTCAGATGTGACGTCGAATTCCGGCAGGGAAATGTTCAAACCGAGGGAGGCGTTTATCTGCTCAAGGAAAGCCATTTTGGTGATCCGACTGTTTGCGCGCAGCGCGAAGTCCGCCGTGCCGTCTTGAAGCAGGGAGACGGGAGCGCCGCCGTTTTTCGGCAAAAGGAAAACCATATCATCGCCGTTGATCAGCGGCAGTACGCCGATTTCGGCAGTATCCGTTTCATAGTATACCCCCTGCATTTCTTCGGCGTGCAGGAATTTTGTCTCGCATTCCCCTGAAGGGGTGTAAAAGGGCGCGGTAAAGGAAGCGGACCCGTCAAAGGGCATCTGCCACTGTGTTTTGTAGTAGAGAGTGGTAATCAGAGACAGGAGCGTGCCCGCTTCAAGTTCGGTTTCCCGCACGGCGTCTGGCAGCATTTCGCCGGTATAAAGATCCAGCCAGCGGCGAAGGGCTTCGTTTAGTCCGGAACTTCCCATTTCCCCCTGAAAAACGGAGGCGTGAATGCTGTCTTTTAATTTGTCAAGCGCCTCTTCCCGGATCTCGGCGTCTTCCGATACCCAAAGGGAGGCCGCCGGTACGGCTGCGGAATCAGAGCTCGGGTCGATCTTGAATAGCCGGATCCATTCGAGATCCGCCTGTTTTTCGACTTCGGAAATCGATTCGGCGTTCAGCAGCCGCATGATCTGCGCTCTTGTTTCCCCGTCTGTGCCGACAGCGAGCGCGGACAGCGCCGTATAGAGGTTTACCGGCGAGATCACGCCGTCCGTCTCCGTCAGAAAGGCCCAACAGAGCGAAAGGAACAGATCGGTTTTGTCTGCCGGGGTCGCATCTCCGGCTTTTTGCGCCTCCAGGAGCGAAAGGTTAATGTGCGGGGTGTAACCGTAATGCTCGTCGCCGAAATCCCGCTTCAGGATCGTAGGGTATACGGTCAAGCGTCTTGCGTAAGCGTTCGCGAGATCCGTCGGATAGGCGTTGTAGGGCGCGGCGGCGTCCGTTTCCAGATATTTGACGTCGGCAGCCGGCTCGGTTGTATCGGTTTCGTCCGGAAAGGATACTGCCGGTGGGGCAGCGACTTGCGATTCCGCAGGGGATGAGACGGCTCCGGAGGGAAGCGCGATCGCGGTATCGTTTGTTTTGTTTCGGATTGTGAATCCCAGAATCAGCAGGATTACAGCGGCGATCAGCGCCGCGGCGATCGGCAAAACCCGTCTGATCGGACGAATCTTTGCGATTGCCGTCTGTTCCGGCAGCGCTTCCTCCAACAGGTCCTCCCCGATCCCGTTCAGCGATTCGCTCAAAGGATAATTCTTTTTCATAGGTCAAAGCCCTCCTTTGTCAGATGGTCCTTCAGGGAAAGCCGCAGCCTGCGCAGCCGCGTTTTGACGGTACCGGCGCTTTGCCGCCGGTTTTTCGCAAGTTCAAAAACCGACAGCCCGTAATAATACCGCTGCAAAAACAAAATGCGGTCCTCCTTGTTCGCGGCGCGCAGAAACGCATCGATACAAGCCGCAAGGGCTTCGGTTTCGATTAGTCGCTGGGGATCGAACGAATCCGGCAAACAGGCTTCCAGTTCGGTCAGGGACGTCGGTTTTTCTTTCCCGCCGCGCTTTAGGGCGGTCTGCTCCCGCAATCTGTCCACCGCAAGGTTCCGAACGATCCGGCAGACGTAAGCGCCAAGGCTTTTCGGCTGCACGGGCGGCACCGAATCCCACAAACGCTTCAGCGCATCGTTTACGATTTCCTCCGCGTCCTCTTCGCTCGAAAGCAGATCGAATGCAATTTTCCGCATGAGCGGGCCGTAGCGTTCCGTCGTCCTCGCAAGGGCCGATTCTTTCCGGTCACTGAGCAGCGTCAGGATCTCTGCGTCCTCCAACAGGCTTTCCCTCCTTTTTGCGTTTTGAAGGTCCTTCACCTATAAAGACGAAAAAACCGGTCGCCCGGTTTTAAACGTTTTGTTTTTTTTCAGTTTTTCAGCGAATGGATCGGCGCGGGGATTCGTCCACCGCGCGCAATGAACTTCGCGGGGGAGGAGAGTTCGACCGGCATAATGGGCGCGGTGCCGAGCAGACCGCCGAACACGGCGGAATCCCCGGCCTTTTTGCCGACGACGGGGATCAGGCGCACGGCGGTGGTCTTGGTGTTCTGCACGCCGATGGCGATCTCATCCGCGATAATGCCGGAAATCACGTCTTCGGGCGTGTCACCCGGTACGGCGATCATGTCGAGCCCGACCGAGCAGACGGCGGTCATGGCTTCGAGTTTTTGCAGCGTCAGGGTGCCGACCGTCGCGGCGTGG
>CAMVBD010000102.1 GCA_947165615.1 uncultured Clostridia bacterium
CATGCCGATGATGTCGGAGGAGACCAGCTTCTCGGTGGTGTAGCCGAAGGACTCGGAGGTCTGAGCCTTCATGGCGGCGTTGATGGACTCCTTGGTGATGTCCTTGCCCTTGACGACGGCCACCAGGATGGTGGTGGAGCCGGTCGGAACGGGCACGCGCTGCGCGGAGCCGATCAGTTTGCCGTTGAGTTCGGGGATAACAAGACCGATGGCCTTGGCGGCGCCGGTGGAGTTGGGCACGATGTTGGCAGCGCCGGCGCGGGCTCTCTGCAGGTCGCCCTTTCTGTGCGGGCCGTCCAGGATCATCTGGTCGCCGGTGTAGGCGTGGACCGTGGTCATGATGCCGCTGACGATGGGATACGCGTCGTTGAGGGCCTTGGTCATAGGAGCAAGGCAGTTGGTGGTGCAGGACGCGGCGGAGATGATGGTGTCTTCCTTCGTCAGGATCTTGTTGTTGACGTTGTAGACGATGGTAGGCAGATCGTTGCCGGCGGGAGCGGAGATGACGACCTTCTTGGCGCCGGCGTCAATGTGCGCCTGGCTCTTGGCCTTGGAGGTGTAGAAGCCGGTGCACTCCAGCACGACGTCCACGCCGAGTTCGCCCCAGGGAAGGTTGACGGCGTCTTTTTCGGCGTAGATCTTCAGGACCTTGCCGTCCACGGTAATGGTGCCGGCCTCGTCGTCGGCTTCCACGGTGTGCTTGTTTTCACCGATGACGCCGCAGTAGCCCTTCTGGGCGGTATCATACTTGAGCAGGTGCGCAAGCATGGAGGGCTTGGTAAGGTCGTTGATGGCGACGATCTCATAGCCTTCCGCGCCGAACATCTGACGGAACGCAAGACGGCCGATTCTGCCGAAACCATTGATAGCAACTTTAACAGACATGATAAATTTTCCTCCGTTTTACAGAACTTTCGTTCCTTATTTTTCCGCATTGTATTATACCCGAAAAACTCCCGTATTGCAATACCCTTGGCAAACTTTTGTCAATCTGCCCAAATCCATAAACGGGACAGATGATAAGACGCACAAACCGGACGAAAAAAGGACCCCGATCCGGATGGATCGGGGCGCAGTCCCTATTTGTTTACGATATTCTGCGGTTTGCCGGCAAGAAAGCCCGCGATATTCTGCTCCAGAATGCCCATAAGCCGTCCGCGCGTTTCGGTCGCCGCCCACGCGATGTGGGGCGTGACGACCGCGTTTTTGGCGGTCAGGATGGGGTTGTCCGCCCGCGGCGGCTCGGTAGAGAGCACGTCCGCGCCGAAGCCCGCGAGTTTTCCGGCGTTTAAGGCCGCGGCGACCGCGTCCTCGTCGATCTCGCCGCCGCGGGCGTTGTTGACCAGCACCGCGCCGTCCTTCATTTTGGAAAGAAAGTCCGCGTTCACCAGTTTGGTCGTCTCGGGCGTCTGCGGCACGTGGAGAGAAACGAAGTCGCACGCGGGCAGCATCTCGTCCAGCGTACAGAAGGTCACGTCCGCGTCCGGGTATTTTTCGGGATGGGCGGTGTTTACAAGCACACGCATTTCAAAGGCTTTGGCCATATTCGCCACGCGCCGCCCGATGTTGCCGTAGCCGATAATGCCCATCGTCTTCCCGGAGAGTTCCACGGGCGGTTCGACAAAGTAGGAAAAGTCGGCGCTTGCGACCCATTCGCCCCGGTGGACGGATTCGGTGTGCATGGCGATTTTGTTTGCGAAATACAGGACGAACGCCATGGTCTGCTGCGCCACGGCGAAGCCCGAATAGGACGGGACGTTTGCGACCAGCACGCCGTGCTCCCTGCAAGCCTCACAGTCCACGACGTTATAGCCGGTGGCAAGCAGGGCGATGAGCTTGAGGTCCGGCAGGTTTTCGACCACGCGCCGGGTGATGACGGTCTTGTTGATGATGGCGATGTCCGCCCCCCTTGCGCGCTCGATGACAAGGTCTTCGGAAAGGCTGCGGTCGTACACGACGAGGTCGCCGTATTTTTTCAGAAAATCCCAGCTCAGGTCGCCGGGGTTGGCGGATACGGAATCCAGGATCACGATTTTCATGGAAAAGGTCTCCTTTTTAGTTTTATCGCCTGCGGCGACGGGTACGCAGGTGCGCGGAAACATTCGGATGGCGGCTTTGCCGCATGATAAAGCGGCAAGGGGTGTTTTGCAGCCCGTTCCCGGCGCCCGTGGACCGCCGCGCAATGCGCGCGCCGCCGAAGGCGGCTTACTTCGTCAGATGCAGCGTTTCGTTCAGATCGTCGTAATCGTACTTGCCGATGGTGCGCTCCAGAAGGTCGCCAAGGTTTTTGCCGCCCGCGTTCACGTGGTTTGCGATCTTGCCCAGCACCCCCATGACGGCGTCGTGCTCCGGCGTGCCCTTGACGTAGGGCATGTTGCCCTCAAACGCGTGGCGCACAAGGTCGCGCGCAAGGTCCACGAACAGCACGTCCCGGATGGAGTCGTCGCACTTTGTAAGCGTCAGCTTGCAGACCTGCCCGACGGTGGCGGCGTTGAGTTTTTCGCCGATTTTGGAAACGGCCTTCAGGACGGCGTCGGAGGCGTCGCGGATCTGCAGCTTGCCGAGGAAGCGGCGGGGGTCGTCGCGCATATTCGTCAGCATGGTGGTGATCATGCTGTCAAACTGCCGCTGCATGTAGGCCTCCTGTGTCAGGCCCCCGAAATCCCACTCGAAGGGCGGAAGAGGCAGGGTCTCGATGCCGACGGTATCGTAGTCGTCCGTAAAGCTCACCAGCCGGATCCCTGCGGGATGGCCGATCAAGGAACCCGTGCAGACGTCATAAAAGCGGTTGCCCTTTTCGGTGACCTTGCCGTTGATGGCCATATTGTGCATGTGGCCCGTAAAGCACAGGTGCACGCCCTCGTCCGCGAGCATGGTGGTGATGTACTCGGCGTTTTTCATGACGACCTCGCCCCCCAGCAGCCCAAACAGCGGCACGCCGGGGAGAAGCGGATAGTGGCTCATGGCGATCATGACCTGGTTTTCTTCCCGCGCCTTTTTGGTCTGCTTTAAGATCCATTCGATCTGCCGCGCGGAATAGGTGTGGCCGCACTTGCCGTCGCCGTCGTTGTTGAGCGCAAGGAGCCTGAGCCCGGGCGCCAGCTGCGCGACGTAGGAGAGGTTTTCTTTGTCCACCTCGATGGCGTCGGAGAATCCGTATTCGTAATAAAGGTCGAACAGTTCCTTTCTGGGCGTGCCCTCGGTCTCGTGGCGACCGGTCTCGTCAAAGCAGAAGGGGGCGCTCGGCGGGTCCTTGAAGTCGTGCCCGGCGGTGATGACAAAAACGCGCTTGCCGTGCGCCTTGAGGTCTTTCAGCAGGTCAATGAACTCCAGATGGCTCTGCTTTTCGCCGTTAAAGGACAGGTCGCCGGCGATGAGCACCGTGTCGGCAAGGTCGGTGTCGTTCAGCCACCGGAAGGCCGCCTTGTTGATGGCGGAGGTCTCGGCGAAGCATTTCTGCTCCATCTTCATAAATTCCTCGTACGCTTCGCCCCGGCAGCCGAGACTCGGCGCGAAATAGTGGGTGTCGGTGATCAGCAAAAGTTTGAAGGGATCCATCATGCAGTCTCCTTTATCTGAATTGGAATGCAGGGTCGAAATACGAATGCGAAACGCAGAATACAAAATACCGGGGGGTTCCGGCGGGCTGTTTCTTACGCGATGACGCCCCTTATCTTTTCCACCGCGCGGCAGCAGGTCTCGACGGCGGAGGGGTCGCGGACAGACGAATACGCGCCCACCATGGTGTTGACTTCGCTTTGGAGATAGGGCTCCGATACGGCGAGAAGACACGCCTCCCGGTTTTCCTCAAAAAACCTGTTGTCCGAGAGGATGTCCACCCGGTAAACAAGAAAAAGATAATCCTCAAAATCCATAATGGCGGCCTTGCCGTCTTTCATCCCGCGCACAAAATCGACGAACCCGGCGGGATAATCGGGGGTGTTTTCGGGCACGATCTCGGTTTTCAGCGCCTGCCGGACCTCTTCATTTCCGGCGTTGATGAGGGACGCGTACATAAAGTCCAGCGCGACGCCCTTGTTGATCTGATCCACGGCGTAATTATACCGGTCCAGGATCGCCCTGAGGGTCTCTTCCGAATACTCCACACGGTTGCCGTAGACGTCGGTATCGTAAAGATTGCAGCGCACCATTTTGACCGCGACGTAATGCTGCCGGAACCAGTCTTTGAGCAGATCGTCCGACAAAGGTTTCGTCCCGCCCCGGTCAAACAGGGCGTACCGCATATTTTCGAGATAGGTCCCTGACAGGCGGATCTTGAGGAAAGTCTCTTTGGATACGCCGATGCGCCCGTAATGCGCCGAAAACGCACGCCACAGGGCGTTTGCCCGCTCCGCGCACAGCGCTCTTTCGGCGCCGGTGAGGCTCAGCCCCCACGCGCGGAACGTCGAGTTGACCGCGACGTACCGGATGCAGCTTTCGGTCGCCGCCTGCACGCGCGCGTCCCGGCTTGTAAGAGAGCCGTCGATACAGGCAAGATCGTAGTAATAGCGGAAGATCTCGCCGTCCACAGCCGTGCCGTTGACGGTCAGAGGCGGCGTTTCGCCCGTTTTGGAGCAGGCGGAAAATACCGGCAGCACCAAAACAAGCGCCAGGATCGCACAAAAAAAGCGTCTGCCCACAAAGGAGCCTCCCTTCCGAAAAAATACGTTCATTTCAGTATAGCATACCCGGCCGCCGAACGCAAGATTCTTTTGACGGAAAAAAGCGGTATGCGTGGGTCGTGGCTCGTGGCTCGTGACTCGTGGGGCGTGATTCGTGGGTCGTGGATCGTGGGGCGTGATTCGTGGGTCGTGGATCGTGGCTCGTGACTCGTGGCTCGTGGCGCGCGGGTCGCGGACCGCGCCCATTTTTCCCTTGTAATCCCACAAACAACTTGGTATAATAGGAAAAAAGGCGAAGGAGGCGGACCATGCTCAGAAAAGCGTATATCGAGATCACGAACGTGTGCAATCTGCGCTGCGCGTTCTGTCACGGGACCGCCCGTCCGCCGAAATTCCTGTCCCCCGCAGATTTTCGGCTGTTTGCCGAAAAAATCGTGCCGCATACGCCCTACCTCTACCTCCACGTCCTCGGCGAGCCGCTTCTGCACCCGGAACTCGACGCCATCCTTTCGGTCTGCGACGACCTTGGCGCGTTTGTCACGGTCGTCACAAACGGCACGCGGATCGAAAAGGCCGCCGACACGCTCCTTTCTCACCCCTGTCTTTATAAGATCGCGTTTTCGCTCCACGCCTTTGACCCGAATTTCCCGGACGGCGACCCCAAAGCCTACCTCGACCCGATTTTGTCCTTTGCAAAACGCGCCGCGCCGAAGACCATCGTCCTGTACAAATTCTGGAACGGCGGCGCCGAAGGCAAAAGCGACGCCGTTTTGAGACAAATGCTGCGGGAGGCCTATCCTCTGTACGAGCCGACGCGCGGTGGCTTCCGGCTGGACGAAAACGTGTTCGTAGACGAGGCCGACCGTTTTTCGTGGCCCGACCCCGAAAAAAACGAGACCCCGCCGCGCTTTTGCATGGCGCTGCGGGATCAGATCGCGGTCCTGTCCGACGGCGCCGTCGTCCCCTGCTGTCTCGACGCCGACGGGCACATCCCGCTTGGAAACCTGTATACCGATTCGGTGGACGAAATCCTTTCGTCCGAACGCGCCCTTTCACTGATCAAGGGCTTTTCCGAAGGCAGACCGACCGAGCCGCTTTGCCGGTCCTGCGGCTTTGCCGCCGCCCGGTTCGGAAGCGAGGTTCGTGATTCGTGACTCGTTCCTCGTGATTCGCGGTCTGCGGAACAAAGCCACGACGGAAAGTGCAGACCCGGTCGCTTTCACGAGCCACGGGGCACGAGCCACAACCCACGCCCCACGAGCCACGAATCACGAGTCACAAGTCACGAGTCACAAGTCACGAGCCACGAGCCACGAGTCACGAGCCACGATTACCAATGCCGACCGCA
>CAMVBD010000103.1 GCA_947165615.1 uncultured Clostridia bacterium
CCCCGGCGACAAGGAACGCGCGTACATGGAGGAACGGCTGAGTACGCTTAGAAAGCGCAGGAAAAACATGGTCTTTATCTCCTTTCCCGGGGACGAAAAGCGCTCCGGCGGGTGCGTGGCGGCAGGCAGGGGCTTTTTCCACATCAATTCCCACGGCTGCGCGGAGCCCTGCCCCTTTTCTCCTTTCTCCGACACCGACGTGCGCGAGACCTCTCTCCGGGAAGCGCTGCACTCTCCCCTGTTCACCGCCCTGCAGAACACCGGCATTTTAACGGGAGACCACGACGGCGGCTGTACGCTGCATAAGTACAAAGACGAGGTCGAAGCCATTGCTGCCGGGAACGCATAACAAAAAAAACGTCCGCAATGGACGTCTTTTTCTGTCTGTAGACAGTATAACATATTCCGGCGAAAAAATCAAGACTTGCATTCCCGCCCGTTCTACATATAATAGAGAGTAAGAAACGAAAGGGGGCACCGCCATGGACCGGTGGGAAGACGAATACCTGGCGGCTGTACATGAGCGGCTGGACGCGGATATCCGGCGGCTGACGGGCTTCAGCCGGGAGGAAAGCCGCAGCATCAGGGAAGACACGCGCGAATATATGTCGGAGAATCCCTTTGCAGCCGTGTACGGCAGAAGCGAGGCGTTCATCCGCGAAACGGGCGAACGGATCGGCAAGATCGAGGAGACCGAGCGGCGGCTGACCGTCCTGCGCGATATGAAAAAGGCGCCGTATTTCGGGCGCGTCGATTTTGTTTACGAGGACGAAGACGAGGCGGAGAAGATCTACATCGGCATTTCGACGCTTCTTGACGAAGACACGGGAAAAATCTATATCTACGACTGGCGCGCGCCGGTCTGCTCCCTGTTTTACAACGGGGAAACGGGACCTGCCTCCTACAAGGCTCCGATGGGCGAGATCGGCGGCGAAATCAGACGGATCCGGCAATATGAATTCAAGAACGGGGTCCTGAAAGGCTTTTGGGATGCGGACCTCCGAATCGACGACGCGGTTTTAAGACAGGTGCTGTCGGGCGCCGCCGGGGATAAGATGAAGCCGATCGTCTGCACCATCCAGCGCGAGCAGAACCGCGCCATCCGCTTTGACCGCAAACAGGACGTCTGCGTCTTTGGGCCTGCCGGCAGCGGAAAGACCAGCGTCGGCGTACACCGGCTTTCGTGGCTGATGTATGAAATGCGCATGGCGGGATACGTACCGAACGTGCTGATGTTTACCGCCAACGAGGCGTTCCGCTCCTACGTCTCCGGCGTGCTGCCGGATCTCGGCGAGGAGGAACTGGAGACCGTCGATTTTGCCGAGCTTTTTGAGACGCTTTTGCCCGGATACGCGTTCGACACCCCGGCGGATCAGTCGGAAGCAATCCTTGACGGAGGCAAAGAGCGGCTCGCGTTCGCAAGAGCCCTCAACGCGCCGTCGTTTTTGGCGTTTGCGGACGAGCAGTTACGCTCCTCTGCGCCGCATTTCCGGAATATCCGCCTTTATGGGGAGACGATCGTAAAGGGGACGGACATGGCGGAAAAGTATTCGGCTCTGCCCGGCGGCGTCAACGCGAGAAAACGGCTTTTGACCGTGTCGGAATGGGTGGAGTCCGAGATCCGCAATTACTTTCTCATCCATAAAAAGGATCTCGAAAACCGGCTTCTGAACGAGAGCGAGGACGGGGATTCCTATACGTTCCTTTATAAGCAGCTGCGCGACTCCTCCCTTGGCCGGGCTAAGCAAATGGTTCTGGACGCGGTCAAAAGCGACCCGGCGTCCCTGTATCTCCGGTACGTGCAGACGTACTTCGGAAAGGGGGACCTGCTCGACGGGCTGCGGGAACGGGTTGCCGACAGGACCCTGTGGTTTGAGGACGGCGTGATGATGCTTTACATTGCCGCTATGCTCGGCCGCGCCGTGCCGAAGGGAACGCCGACGCACGTGCTGATCGACGAAGCGCAGGACCTTTCCCTTTTGCAGCACAAAACGATCCGCGCGCTGTACCCGAAAGCCGTGTTTACGGTGCTGGCGGATCTGAATCAGGGGATCCTGCCGGGGATCAATATGACGGAGGAAAACGCCCTTGCCGCCGTTTACGGCGCAAAAATACTGCGCCTTACCAAAAGCTACCGGGCGACAAAGCCGCTCGGCACGTTTTCCAAGACCTTTTTGCCGGAGGAAAAACGAGAGTACGAGGTCTTTGACCGGGAGGGCGATCCGCCGTTTGCCGTCAAAACCGACGATCCCGTCCGTTCGGCCGGAGAAATCCTGTCGTCGCTGCCGGACTCCTTCAAAAGCGTCGGGATTCTATTGAAAACGCGAAAAGAAGCCAAACGGTTTTTTGACCGCCTGCAGCCCGTTTTTCCGGCGCTGTCCGGCGTATTCACCTCCGGGGATAAACTGCGCGACCGGGTGACGGTCATGCCGGCAACGCTTTCAAAGGGGCTGGAATTTGACTGCGTGATCGTCCCGGAGTGGGAGGAAGTCGAAAAAGAACCGGCCCTCGCCTACCTTTTGACCACGCGGGCGCTGCACAGGCTGTATCTTTTGTCGCACACATAAAAACCGGCAGGACGGGATAACCCGTTCTGCCGGTTTTGTTTTTTAGAATCAATAGTTTTCTTCGCGGACCTCAAAGTAAGACTGCGGATGCTGGCAAACCGGGCAGACGTCCGGCGCCTTGGTGCCGACGACGATGTGTCCGCAGTTGCGGCACTCCCAGACCTTGACCTCGCTCTTCTCGAAGACGGCGGCGGTCTCCACGGTACCGCTCCTCGTGCGCCTTTTCGATGGCGCCGACCATGCGGAACTTTTCGGCAAGGTCGGCAAAGCCCTCCTCCTCGGCGGTCTTGGCGAAGCCCTCGTACATATCGGTCCATTCGTAGTTTTCGCCGTCCGCGGCTGCCTCGAGATTTTGAGCCGTATTGCCGATGCCGGAGAGCTCCTTGAACCACATTTTGGCGTGTTCCTTTTCGTTGTCCGCGGTCTTCAGAAACAGGGCCGCGATCTGCTCGTAGCCTTCCTTTTTGGCGGCGGAGGCAAAGTAGGTGTACTTGTTGCGCGCCTGGCTTTCACCGGCGAACGCCGCAAGCAGATTCTGTTCGGTTTTAGTCCCGCTGTATTTGTTTGCCATTCGTTTGTCCTCCCGATATCAGAATTCCTTGACCCAAAGGCCGTGCAGGTTGCAGTACGCGTAAACGGCGACGGGCTTTTCCCCGGCAAGGGCAAAGACGGCCTCGGGCGAAGACAGCGGATCGAGGTCGCGCTTCACAAAGCCGTGCGCGGTCTCGAGCACGATCCAGTCGATGTGGTGCGCTTCCGTCGCGGGATGCAGCGCCTCTCCGACCTTCACCCTGACGCAGTCGCCCTCGACCGTAACGAAGGGGACGTGCTTTTCCGCGGCGGCATCCACACTGCCGGGAACGAGTTCGGTCATTTTCTGTCCGCAGCACATGACGGGCACGCCCTTGGACTCTAAAAACACAATGATATTGCCGCAGTGGTCACATTTGAAAAAACGCATGGGTATCACTTCTCCTTTCATTTTTATTCTACCGTAAAACCAAAAATTTGTCAATGCGGTTTTTGCAGGAACGCCCGCTCTGATCCTTGCTTTTTTTTGCTCTCATTTTAACTGTGTTTTAGGTACGAACGGTACTCTGAAGGCAAGAAAACTAAAGGAGGTATCCGTATGAACCACAAAAATCTGAAAAAAGGGCTTGCCCTGCTGACGACTTTTCTGCTGCTTCTGTCCTTCTGCGTCCCGGCGTTCGCCGCGACCGGCGTTGATTTGACCGGCGCCACGGTGTTTACGTTTTCGGACGGCGCGATCACAGTGACAGAGGGCGACTACACGGGCTACAAGATCGAGGGTACGGCGCTGACGGTCAACAAAAGCGGCGTCTACGTCCTGACCGGCGCCTGCTCCGACGGCAGCGTCAAGGTCAAAAAGGGCACGACCGGCGTCACGCTTGTCTTGTCCGGACTGACCCTTTCATCCTCGGACACCGCGCCCGTCACCTGCAACAAGCAAACCGAGGTCGTCATTTTTTCGGCTGAGGGCACGGTCAACACGCTGACCGACTCGGCGTACAACAACGACGAAAATTACCCCGAAAACGAAAACGCCGAAAACGCGGTCATAAAAGCCAAGGACGGCTCGGTCGTCACCCTTGCCGGGACCGGGACGATCAACGTCGTCTCCAACGGCAAAAACGGCGTCAAGGGCGGATACGACCTCTATGAGGAAGACGAAGACGGCAACGTCACCGACACGCTCCTTGCGACGGCATCTCTGACGGTCAGAGACCTTACCCTGAACGTCACGGCAAACGCCGGCGACGGCGTCAAGTCCGACAAGGAACTGAACATCCTGTCCGGAAATATCACCGTCTCGGCGATCGACGACGGCGTCAAAAGCGACTACGTGCTGAACATCGGGCAAACCGGGACTGCCGGTCCCGCGATCACCGTTGCAAAGTCTGCGGAGGGGATCGAGGGCGCGACGATCAACGTCTGGTCCGGCACGGTGAAAGTGAACGCGACCGACGACGGCATCAACGCCGCGAACTCGGACCTGACGAATTACAGTTTCAGTTACAACCAGTACGGCGGCCGGGTCTGGGTCAACGTGACAAACGGCGACGGCGTGGACGCCAACGGCAGCGTCAACCTCAACGGCGGTACGCTGGAGGTCTATACCCCCTCGCAGGGAGACGGCGATCCGCTGGACGCGGACGCGGGCGCGGCCTTTAACGGCGCGACGGTGCTGGGCGTCGGCAACAACATGATGGCCCCGCGCTATTCCGGCACGGCGTCCTACGTCACCTTCGGCGGCAGGACCGGCGGCTTCGGCGGACAGTCGTCCACGCTTGTGGCCGCAAACGCGACCGTCAGCATTACGGACGCAAACGGCAGCGTTCTCTATACCGCAAACGCGGTCAGAAACGCGGGATACGTCGTGTTCTCGTCCGCCGACCTCACATCCGGCGAGACCTATTCCCTCGTCGTAAACGGCAAGACCGTCGCGACCGCAACGGCGGGGGCAAACGGCAATCCCGGCTCACAGGGCGGCTTCCCCGGCGGTCAGGGCGGCTTCCCCGGCGGACAAGGCGGCAATCAGCCCGGAGGCCCCGGCGGCGGACGTCCCGATTTTCCCAGGAGGGGTCTGAAAGGCGACGTGGATCTTGACGGCAGCGTCACAGCGGCGGACGCCCGTCTTGCGCTCCGGCTTGCGGTGGCGCTTGACACCGCCGAGAGCGGCTCCCCCGCCTTTGTCGCAGCGGACGTCAACCTCGACGGCGTTGTAACGGCGGAGGACGCGCGGCTGATTCTGCGCGCGGCGGTCGGACCTGAGACCCTGTAAGATAAAGCAAGCGCCCGGCGGCAAACCGTCGGGCGCTTTATGTTATAAAAGAATCACAAGCGGATACCGACGCTGTCTTCGTCCGGCTGGCCGGAGCCGACGTAGAGGGTCACGCCGCCGTCGGGATCCACACGGGAGCCATCAGAGAGCACGGCCTTGAGCCAGAAGCGGTCGACCGTCAGAACGCAAGTTCTTTCCTCCCCCTTCTTAAGAAATACGGGAGTTACCGCGCAAAGCTGGCAAATGGGCGTGGTGGTACGGCTGTCCGTAAATTTAGCGTAGCATTGGACCTTTGCGGTCCCGTCAAAGTCCCCGGTGTTTTTGACCGAAACACGGAGTTCGACGGTATCTTCGTCCTCATGACAGACTTCCGGGCTGCCGAAAGAGAAGGTCGTGTAACTGAGCCCGTACCCGAAGGGATACAGAGGCTTGCGGGCGTCGAAGCGGTAGGTGCGCCCCGCCATGGAATAATCGGTCATGTCGGGCAGTTCGGCGTCCGCCGCGTAAAACGTGATCGGCAGTTTTCCGCCGGGCGACACGTTTCCGACCAGAACGTTCGCAACTGCAAGCCCGCCGAGCGCGCCGGGGTACCAGG
>CAMVBD010000104.1 GCA_947165615.1 uncultured Clostridia bacterium
CCACCGCCGAAAAAATGAAGACCTATCGCCTCGTCGTCTGGACGCTCCACGGCATCTACGGCGCGGGCAAGGATCTGGACGAGACCTTCGGCCTCATCGAGACCGTCGAAAAGGCCGCAAAGCAGTACATGCTGACCGCCCATCTCGAAAAGAAGCAGGCGATCACCGACGAAAACCTGCTGGCGCTGGCGAACGCCTTCCATCTGACGATCCGCAAGGACTTCCTCGGCGACTGAGACCGGACAAAAAACCGGAAACAAATAAAACAGGGAGAGCCCAACTCTCCCTGGTTTTTCATTTTCAGAAGATTTTTTTCGTCAGCGTCAGCACGTTTTTCCCGTCCCGGTATTCGTAGGACACGGCGTCCATGTTCTTCTTGACAAGGTAGATGCCGAGTCCGCCGATCTGCCGTTCGTCGGCGGACAGCGTTATGTCCGGATCGGGCTTTTTCAGCGGGTCGTAGGGAACGCCGCCGTCCGAAAAAACGAGGGTCACGACCCCATCCTTTTCGGAAATGCGCACCTCGGCCTGTCCGACGTCGTCTTTGTATGCGTAGTTCGCGATGTTGACAAAAATCTCCTCCACGCTCAGGTCGATCTGCATCTGCGCCTTTATGGGACAGTCGCGTTCCTCCAAAAAGGCGTCCACAAATCCGTTTACCGCGGCAAGGCTTTCGTTGACCGCGGGAACGGTAAGCGTCTTTGCGCCGTCGGCGTTGCCTGCGGCGCCTTTTTTTGTCTTACACATAAGCCGCTCCTTTATCAGAACGAAAGGGAATCCACCTGCGGGACCAGTTCGGTCAGCGCGTTTTTACAGTAGTCCAGCATGCGGGCCTTGTAGTCCTCGCTGTCTTTGGACTTGCGCACCGTGCGGCGCAGAAGCCTTGCGTAGCCGATGATGGCGGCCTTGTTCTGCACGTCGGTAAAGACCTTTTCGTCGTCGGTGCCGAAGTAGTATTTGACGGTCGCTTTCCAAAACCGGTTCGCCTGCTCATAGGGGATGCCGAGGAAGCGCTTTACGTTTTCGTGGTCGATGCAGGAAAAACCCACGTAGGCAAGGAAAATGGCGGCGAACTCGAACACCGGGTGGCCCATGGCGAGCGTGTCCATGTCGATGAGCAGGTTTTCGCCGTTCTGCTGCATGATGTTTTTGATGTGGTAGTCGCCGTGGAGCATGTTGTTGGTATCGGGGATCTCCCGCATCAGCCGGACAAGCTTATCCCCGACGTCCGCGGGCAGATAGTCGCGGCAGAATTCGGCCCAGTTCAGCGCCTCCGCTTTTTTGTCCGGCAGCTCGCCGGGCTTCAGTTTCGTCGCGTGCATGATCTTTAAGATCTCCACGCTCTGGCGGGCGTAGTCGTCGGTATGGTCGGGATCGGCGATCATGAGTTTTGCGAAGGATTTCGCGTTCAGCAGTTCAAAGACGGAGCCGTACAGATCCCCGACCTGCACCACGTCGTAGGGGATAGCGGTGGGAACGCCCATGACAAAGGCCTTGCGGGCAAGTTCGCGCTCGTTGTGGATCTCCTCCAGCGCGTCGTGGTTTTTATAGACCTTGACGACCGTGTCGGGATCGATGCGGTAGACCTTGCCGTTGGCGCCCTCGCCGATGACCTCGCAGCCCTCGACGCTCAGCTTCCGGTAGGCTTTCGCAATGTCCATCATCTCCGTAAAGCCGGTCATTTCAAAGATCTCGTAGACCTCTGTCGCGACGTTTACGATCTTCAAATCGGCATGGGTCTTCCTGAGACGCAGAATGACGCGCAGCCCCGCGCTCGAGATGTATTCGAGATGCTCGGCGTCCAGGATGAGTTCCCCGGAAAAGGACGCGACGGCGTCGCCGATCTGTTTTTCCACCTCGGCGGCGTTGCCGGAGTCAATGCGCCCCGAAAGGCCAAGCACCAGACGGTTCTCTTCTTTTTTGACGTGCAGTTCAAACATGGGCTTCCTCCTTATTGATAGCAATCGAAAACATCGTGGAACAAAGTTTCGTATTCTCTGTATGCGGACTGCTCCTTCAGCGGACGCAGAAGCTTCAGAATAGTGCCGTAGTACCATTTTTGTGAAATGGGATCGGCGTTGTTAAAGTCCCGGAACAACGGTTCTCCGCGCTCCATGGTCCGGTGCAGCGCCCGCATGTTCGACAGCTTGTCGCCCAGCCACAGCATCAGGACCGCCTTGTCGTCGGACTTTGCAAGTTCTTCCAAGGACTCCTCCTTGCGGATCTTCCAGGACTCGGAGGGATGGATCTCGGGGCGTTTATTCTCGGTCTCATGCATGACGAGGGTGTAGACCCGCTCGCCGAATTCCCTTAAGATGTCGTCCGGCGTCGTCGCGGTGTCCTCCACCGTGTCGTGCAGAACCGCAGCGGCAAGGATCTCACGGTCGGTCGTCATGGTGGCGACGATCGCGGCGTCCTCCAGCGGATGCAGAATAAAGGGCGCGCCGTCCTTGCGCAGTTGCCCCTCGTGGGCTTTTGTCGCAAAACCGATCGCGCGGTCCAAAACGTCTTGTGTCATTGAGGTCTCTTCCTTTGCGGTATTCTCGTTTCGTTGCGGGGGCGCGTGTCAAAAAACGACCCGCAGTTCCGAATTCATTTTATTATACCACATCCCGCGGGACAGTACAAGAGCGAATGTGCCGAATTCCGGAAAAGACTCCGTTTTTCGGGATTCTCCCGTCGATTTCGCGATCCGACCTTGCGCTGCGGGGCGGAAAACTGTATAATATATTTAATAACCAGAACGAAGGTGAAACCGTGAAACTGATCCATCTTTCGGACCTGCATCTCGGCAAGCGGCTGAATGAATTCTCCCTGCTCGACGATCAGGAGCACATCCTCAAAACGATCCTCGGCGTCATTGACGAGGTCTCGCCCGACGCGGTGCTGATCGCGGGGGACGTCTACGACAAGCCCGTCCCGCCCGCCGAGGCCGTGCGCCTGTTCGACGACTTCCTTGTCCGCCTTTCCAAAAGAGCGCTGCAGGTCTTCGTCATCTCCGGCAACCACGATTCCGCCGAGCGCATCGCCTTCGGCGGCCGCCTCATGGACGACAGCGGCATCCACATGGCTCCCGTCTGGCGCGGGTCGGTGTCGCCCGTCACGCTTTCGGACGAATTCGGGGACGTAAACGTCTATATGCTGCCCTTTATCAGACCCGCGCACGTGCGCGCCGTCACGGACGAGGAGATCGGCTCGTATACCGACGCCGTCGCCTGCGCGATCCGTAAAATGTGCGTCGATCCCGCAAAACGCAACGTCCTTGTGACCCACCAGTTTGTCACGGGCGCTGCGCGCAGCGAGTCGGAGGAGGTCTCCGTCGGCGGGACCGACAACGTGGACGCCTCCGTCTTTGACGCCTTCGATTACGTCGCGCTGGGACATCTCCATCGCCCGCAGACCTGCGGGGAAGATCGCCTTCGTTACTGCGGCACGCCGCTCAAATATTCCTTTTCGGAAGCCGGCGACGAAAAATCCGTCACCGTCGTCACGCTCGGCAAAAAGGGCGACCTTTCCGTCCATACCGTTCCCCTGACCCCGAAGCGCGACCTCCGCGAGATCCGCGGCACGTTTTCCGCCTTGACCGACCCCGCTTTTTATGCGGGCGGCACACTCCCCAAAGACTACCTGCGCGTCGTTTTGACGGACGAGGAGGAGATCCCGGACGCCATCGGCAAGCTGAGACAGATCTATAAAAACGTCATGGCGCTCGATTACGACAACCGCCGCACGCGCAAAAACACGGTCATAGACACCGACGCCGACGCTGCGCGCAAGACGCCCTTCGACCTGTTTTCGGATCTTTATGAACTGCAGAACAACGCCCCGATGGACGAGCGGCAGACGGCGTTTATGAAAAATCTGATCGAAAGAATGGGGGAGCATGCCGAATGAGACCCTTAAAATTGACCTTGTCCGCGTTCGGCCCCTATGCGGGAAAAACCGTTCTGGACCTCAGTAAACTCGGCGAAAGCGGGCTGTATCTCATCACCGGCGACACAGGCGCCGGCAAGACCACCATTTTCGACGGGATCGCCTACGCCCTGTACGGCGGGGCCAGCGGCGACAACCGCCGCCCGTCCATGTTCCGCTCCAAATATGCCGCGCCCGAAACGCCGACTTTTGCGGAACTGCTTTTTTCCTATCGCGGCGGCGTCTACCGGGTCAGCCGCACGCCCGAATACGAACGCCCCAAACTCCGGGGCGAGGGGACCGTCCTGCAAAAGGCGGAGGCGGAGTTTTCCGGTCCGAAGGGGCTCATCGCCACCGGCACGCGGGACGTCGACGCCGCGGTCGTGGACCTCATCGGCGTCAACCGCAGCCAGTTTTTGCAGATCGCCATGATCGCGCAGGGGGACTTCTTAAAGCTGCTCCTTGCTTCCACCGACGAGCGCAAGGCCATCTTCCGCCGCATCTTCGGCACCGGCTTTTACCGCGATTTGCAGGACCGTCTGAAAACCGAATCCGGAGCGCTGTCCGACCGTATTACGGCGGCAAGAAACAGTCTCTCGCAGTTTATCTCCGGGATTCTTGCCGATGAGGAAGACGTCTTGTTTTCGCAGACCGAGCAGGCAAAGGGCGGCTTCCTTCCGACTGCCGATACCATCACGCTTGTGGAAGAACTCATCCGGCACGATGAAGAACGGGAGGCGTCTCTTACTGTAAAGCGTGGGGAAACGGATAAAAAACTGGGCGAGGTCAACGCCGCGCTTGGAAAATCGGAGACGCAAGAACGCGCCCAAAAAGCCCTGGAACGCGGGGAGAGGGAACTGGCCGAACGGAAAGCCTTGCATACGAATCTGGAAAACCTTGTCCGCGAGGAGCGGGAAAAAATCCCGGAAACCGAAGCGCTGACAGCCGAAAAAACAAAGACAGAGGCGCTCCTTCCGCGCTTTACCGCTTTGGAAGCCCTGATACACGAGACGGAGAATACCGAACGCGCTTTGCTGCAAAACGCGGACGCCCTTGAAAAAAGCGTCCGCCTGCATGAGAAAAGACGGGAAGATCTGGAACGCGATCGCTTAGAACTCAAAACGCTTCAAAACGCCCCTGAAAACAAAGAAAAACTGTCTGCTGCCCTCGAAAAGATCGAATCGCGCGGAAAGGCGCTGTCAGAACTTGCCCGTCTGTTTCATTCTTACGCGGAACAAAGCACGCGTCTTTCCCGTTTGCGGGAAGACTACGCCGCCGCGGCCAAACAAAGCGACGCCGCCGTCGCGTTTTATGAGAAGCAGTACCGACTTTATCTCGACGCGCAGGCCGGCATTCTGTCCGAAACGCTGACCGAGGGAAAACCATGTCCTGTCTGCGGAGCCACACACCATCCCAGTCCTGCCGAAAAGCCTGTCTTTACGCCGAGTGAGACGGTTTTACAGGAAGAAAAAGATCGCGCGGAAGAAGCGCGCCGCATCGCGCAGCAAAAAAGCGAAACGGCTGCGGCAGCAGCGGCCGCGCTCGACGCCTTCAAACAGCAGGCTCTTGACCGAATGGCAGACCTTTTGCCGGACGTCCCCTTCCCGTCGGCGGCTGAAGCCGTAAAAACCGAGGTGGAAGATCTCAGGATCCATTTTGCGCAGACAAGGGCCGCGCTTGTCGAGGAGCAGCAAAAGTGCGCACGAAAAGATTCCCTTGAAAAAGCGTTGTCCGAACAGGAAAAAACGCTGGAAATCCTGCAAAAACAGACCGAAACGATAAAGACCGAAAAAGCGGGACTGGAAGCATCGCTCCTCGCCGGCAAACGGCGGCTGGAAGAAGAAAAAACCGCCCTGCCGTTTCCCCGGCGCGCCGAAGCCGAAACCCGTATCGCCGCTCTGAACGCCGACATCCAAGAACGCAAAAACGCGCTGCAAAAGGCGGAGGCGGATTATTCGGCCTCCGACAAACGGATCGGCGAACTCGCCGCCGCCATAAAGGAACTGAAAGCCCAACTGACGGAGGAGACGATCATTGACAAAGAAACGATCC
>CAMVBD010000105.1 GCA_947165615.1 uncultured Clostridia bacterium
AACCTGCTCGAAGAGCCATTCCTTTTGTTCGGGGGTAATGTCGGAAAACGGGGAGCGCAGCGTGCCCATCGGTATCCCGAGCTTTGTAAGGATGGCTTTTTCGCCCTGCATGACGCCGACCTTGCAGAGCGCGGCAATGATCTTATCCGCCTCTTCCTGAATCACCATGGCTTCTTCGATCTTCCCGGCGTTGAAGCATTCGATCAGACGCAGGAACTTCTCCGGCATAAAGTTATACGTGCTGCCGATGCCGCCGTTGGCGCCGAGCGTCAGCCCCGCCAGCAGCATTTCGTCAAAGCCGTTGAGCATGACTTTGTCCGGAAAAGCGGAGCGAAACTGCCGCAGCGCGAAGAAATCGGAGGAGGTGTGCTTGACGCCGATAAAGCGGTCGTCCTTCAGAAATTCCTCCATCTGCCCTGCGGTGATGCTTACCCCCGTGTAAAGCGGGATGTTATAAATGAGCATGGGCATGTCGACGGCGTCGACGATCCCGTAGTAATAGCGCTTGATCTCCTCAAAAGTGAATTTGAAATAGAATGGCGGGACGGAGGAAATGGCGTCATATCCCGCTTCCTTTGCGACCCTTGCAAGTTCGATCGCCTCGCGCATGTTGATGCTGCCGATCTGCGCGATCAGCGTACACCTGCCGTCTGCAAACCTTGCGATAGCGCGGATGAGTTCCTTGCGCTCTTCGGTGGACAGCAAAAAGGCTTCGCCGGTGCTGCCGTCCACATAAAACCCCTTGACGCCCTGTCCGATCAAACGGTTGACAAGCTGCTCCAACGCTTCATAATTGATGCTTTCATCCTCATGAAAAGGCGTCAGAAGCGCCGGAAACAATCCTTTGAATTTTTCGTACATGCAGAAAAACCTCCCGGGAAAAGTGCTTATTAGATCGGTTTGGAAATCGCAGCTTCATAGGAAGCCACCCATTTGTCGACAGTATTTTTCGTATAAGCGCGCGGCATACGCGCGGTGACCGCCATAACGCCGGCGGCTTTTTTGCCAACGCGAAGCAGTTTTGCGAGCAGTTTTTTATCCTTGACAGCGCCGACGACCTTCTTTTTGTAATCCGCTATGCTGTTGCCCTGCAGGATCCCGACAAGGCTGGTCGTGTCCGCGTCGATAGACATATCGGACGCCGTAATAACGCCGTTGTCAAAGAGATAATCCAGTTCCTCCGGCGTCAAAATGGTAAGCGCCTCCTTGACGCAGGCAAGAACGGCAAAGCCGCTGCCGAGCGCACGGTAATAGCGGCGATGATAATTCCAAAGCGTCTCGGCGGAAAAAGCGCCGTCTTTGTCCTCGCAAACGGTATCCGCAAGCATGCGGGCTGCCTTGAAGGAATTCGCGATGCCGGAGCCGATGATCGGAACGGTCATGTAGGCGCAGTCGCCGACTGCGGCATACCCGTCGCACACGAGTTTCGACAGCGGCTGACGGACGGGGATCTTAACGAATTGTCCGCCCCGGACTTTGGTTTTACCGAGACTCGGGTTGCTTTCACGGTAATACTCCGCCGTACGTTCGGCCTCCGTCAGATTGAACGGTTCAAACCGACCGACAAGCAGATCCGTGTGTTCATCCTCTGTCGCGACCCAGCCGATGCCGAGCTTGCCTTCCGAAAACAGACAAACCTTATACTTATCCGCAACGTCCTCCTGCGTCGCGCGGTTATAATACGCGCGGTAGACGTAAAACTGATTGTTTTTTCCGACTTCGGCGTTCACGCCGCAGACGGCGGGAAGTCCGCGCTTGACGGGAGAGTCAATGCCGCAGGCGTCGATCACGAGATCCGCAAGGCACTCCCCTTTTTCGGTACGGACGCCGACGACACGGTCGCCCAATACGACAGGCCCGAGGACCGGGGTCGAAAACTCAAATTTTACACCGTTCGCCTTCGCCTGACCGATGATATGGGCGTAGATATCCGCGCGCTCCATTTTGATCTCCAGTTTTTCCGCCGGAATATCCTGTCTGAGCGCGGTATGGTATCCGGGGCCGTAAAAGGTCATGTTTTCCTTGAATGCATACTTATCGGGAGACGGCATCGGCATCTCGATCGCCTCAAACGAGCCGGGAGCAAAAATGTCCGTCCAGTCATAGCCCATGGCGTCTTCGGCGTTTTTTTCATAAACCGTAACGTCAAATCCGCGTTTTGCAAGCAGAGACGCCGCGGCGATCCCGCCGTGTCCGCCCCCTGCGACAATGATTTTTTGCATGGAAAGCGCCACCCTTCATGTATTATCAGCCGGACAAGCCGGTCAGATCACCATTTCATATTCGCCCATGTTCCCGCTGCTGTAATAGCGGTCAAGGTCATAGGGAGAATAGATCCCCGTATCGGTCACGACGCCACTGACAAGGTGCGGCGGCGTTACGTCAAACGCCGGATAATACCCCTTGACGCCGTCGGCGGCCGTACGCGTACCCATGGCCTGCAGAACGAAGTCCGGGTCGCGCATTTCAATGGGAACTTCCGAAACCTTCGTATGGACCTTATCGGGAGCGCCGGTCACAAAATACGGGATCCCGTGGTATTTTGCAGCAATCGCAATCTGAAAAGTACCGACCTTGTTGATGACGTGCCCATCCATGCAGATCGCGTCCGCGGCGGAGGTGAAGACGTCAATCCCTTCCTTTGCCATGACGAACGCGGGCATATTGTCCGTAATGACGGTCACGTCCATTCCCATGTCGCGGCAAACGGTCGCGGTCAGTCTCGCGCCCTGAAAATACGGTCTTGTCTCGGGGCAGAAGATGCGAACGCCGCTTTTGTTCGTCTCTTTCAGGACGCGGCACATCTGACCGACGATGGTCTCGCCGAAGCACTGCGTCATGACAGCCCCGCCCGCGGGGATCATGTCGCACAGATACTGCGCCATCCGGTACACTTTGTTGTATCGCATATTATTTGCGCCGATCAGATAATTCTGAATGGCGTCGATCGTGCTTGCGTCTGTTTCCAGCGCTGTTTTTGCCGCGGCAAGCGCGCCGCCCGTGATCAGCCGCATCCGGCTGGCGGTGGTCGGTCTGGCGGTCGCGATCCGCTCGGCGGATACCGTCAAATGTTCAAGCTGTTCCGTTTTTGTCTTGTCTCTGCATTCATAGGCGGCAAGCGCCATGCCCGCGCCTGCTGCCGTATAGGGACCGGCGCTCTGCGTGACCATGTCCCGCAGCGCCTGTACGACGGCGGCAACGTCCTTGCAGCGGACGAAGCGGATCTCTCGCGGATAAACGCGGCGGTCGAGAATACGGACCTCTCCCCCGTCAAACCAGGCGATATTCTCATATTGCAGCATAAAGGCAAGATCTTTGTCTGCGCGTTCCATGCTTCTCCTCCTCAGGAATACAACTGCTCCGTGATCCGGCGCACGTCCGCATAGACGCGTTCCGCGTCGATGGTCAAAAACACGCCGTCCTTATATAATTCCCTGCCGTCGCATACCGTGAGGCAGACGTCGGAGCCCTGTGCGGAATAGACAAGCAGCGCCGGGACGTCCAGGCAGGGCGTCAGATGCGGTTTGTGGAGGTCGATCACGATAAAGTCCGCATGATTGCCGACCTTCAGCGAGCCGCAGTTTTCTCTTCTCTGCAGCTTTGCGCCGTTGACGGTGGCCATATCGAGGACGGATTCGGCGTTCAGCGAAACGGGATCCAAATGGAAGCCGTTGTGCAGCACGGACGTCAGGTGCATTTCCTCAAACAGATTCAGATTATTGTTGCTGGCTGCGCCGTCAGTTCCGAGCGCAACATTGATACCGGCATCCATAAAATCCTTCAGCGGAGCAAATCCAGAGCCGAGCTTCATATTGGACGTGGGATTGTGTACAATGCTGACGTTCTTTTCCTTCAGCAGAGAAATATCCTCCGGTTCGACCGTTACGCAGTGCGCGGCAAAGGCGCCGGCGTCAAACGCGCCGAGATCGGAAAACCATTTTGCCGGCGTTTTCCCGTACTTTTTTTTGCATTCCTCGTGCTCTCTGCGCGTTTCGGAAAGATGGATGTGCAGGTTTCCGTTTCTTTCTCGTACAAAATCGGACAGATACCGGGTGACGTCTTCGTTGCAGGTGTATTCAGCATGGACGCAAAAATCAATCAGAATACGTCCGTCCGCGAAGCCGTTATACTTGTTATAAAGCGCAAGCGCTTCCTTGACGCGGCGGTTTTCCGTCGGCTTTTCGTTTGGGTCAAACGCCTGAACAGGACGGTTGAGGTTCGCCTTCATACCGGACGCCGATACGACCTCGGCTGTTGCCTCCGGAAAGAAATACATATCGGAAAAACTGACGGTACCGCAGGAGATCATTTCCATGACCGCAAGCTCGCTGCCCGCCCGGATCTCGTTTTCAAAAAGCTTATCCTCGATCGGCATGACCTTGTCGAACAGCCATTCCTGCAGCGGCAGTCCGCTGCCGACGCCGCGAAGGAGCACCATGGCGGCGTGCGTGTGACAGTTATACAGTCCAGGCATCAGCAGTTTTCCGGTCACATCGACAGTCCGGTCGTATGCCTCGACAGGCTTTTTGTCTGACAGCCAATTGATAAATTTGCCGTCAACACCGAGAAAGCCGTTTTTGATCACCGTGTAACCGGCGTCGGTGCGGCAAAGGATATCCGCGTTTTTATAAAGTGTTTTCATAATGCTTTGATGATCTCTCCGACAAATTTTACAAATCTTTCGCTGATGGCGTCGGCGGCTTCGCCGACCTCCTCATGATTGATGACCGCGTCCGGGACGACGCCTGCTGCCATATTCGTAATGACGGACATGCCGAGAAGCGGCATATGGCAGTGCGCGGCGGTCAAAGCCTCCGTCACGGTGGACATACCGACTGCGTCTGCGCCGAGGAGTCTTGCCAGTCGGATCTCGGCGGGCGTCTCAAACTGCGGCCCCGCGAAATACATATATACGCCTTCACGGATATTCAGCCCCGATTCCGGCGCCAAGGACTTTGCGAGGTCACGCAGGCGTCTTGTGTACATATCGCTGACGTCGAAGAAACGGTCCCCGAATTCTTCCAGATTCGGGCCTTCCATCGGGCTTAAGGACGTCAGCTTGATATGGTCGCTGATCAGCATGACGTCGCCGACACGGAATGACGTGTTGACGCCGCCTGCGGCGTTCGTCACGATCGCCGTCTTTACGCCGAGGAGCTTGAACAGACGGATCGGCAGGCTCAGCAGACGGAAATCATATCCCTCGTAATGATGGAATCTGCCCGCCATGCAGAGAACGGTTTTGCCGTGCACCTTGCCGCAGATCAGTTTTCCGGCGTGGGACGCAACCGTGGACACCGGAAAGCCGGGGATCTCCGAATATGGCAGGACAATCGGGGCCTCGATCGTGTCGGCAAACTTTCCGAGACCTGAGCCGAGGATGATGCCGACCTCCGGTTCGACCTTGATCCGCTCCCTGACATAATCGGCAATGGATTTGTAATACGCAAAATTCAGTTCCATAAAACTCTCCTTACTTCACACTGAACAGAATGGCGCCGTACGTCGGATAAGGCCAGCAGTCAGTCCTTGTCATATCCTCCATCGCGTCCACAATTTCACGGATCCGCTTCATCGCTACAAGAATGCGGTCCTTAAAGTAAAACGCGCGCTTCGTGACGTCCGACATGCAGAGATCCTGATCGAGAAGTGCCTTCAGTTCGTCTTTCAGCTCGTAGAGTCTATCCAGTTTTTCACTGAGGTCTCGAATCAAAGACTCCTCATAGCGGACAGATACGCCGATCCCGGTTTGCGTTCTGGCGTTCAGGCTGTCGCACAAGTCTTTCAGGAAGGCGGATTCCGCGGGAAGAATATCCTTGTTGACCATGTTGAGAAGCGTCAGAGCCTCGATCCGTACGACCTTGCAGTAGTTTTCCATGCGGATCTCAAACTGGGCGTTGAGTTCCTCCTGTGAGTAAACGCCGTGTTCGGAAAACACC
>CAMVBD010000106.1 GCA_947165615.1 uncultured Clostridia bacterium
CACAGCCCTGGAGAATTCCATTCCTGAATCCATCCGGGAATGGACAGGCGCACGCGTCCCTGCTTTTCGCCCTTGTACATGACGTCGAACTCCGGGAACGCGCCGCGGTAGAACGAGATATCCTCGGCGTACCAGTCGTTTTCGGAAGAAAGCCCGAACGTGATAAGATTTTTTGCGCCGGAATCCCGGACGGCTTTTACGGTTTTTGCGTCGTCGCCGTTATAAATGACGCCGTCGCGCGCGAGCGCGGCAAATTTGGAGAACGCGGAGACGAGATTGTCCATCGTCTTGAAAAACTCGAGATGGTCCGCGTCGATGTTCAAGATGACCGCGACGCTGGGGCTGAGGTCCAAAAACGTATTGGCAAATTCGCAGGCCTCGACGACCAGCAGGTCCTCGGTGCCGACGCGCCCGTTTGCGCCGATGAGCGGCAGTTTGCCGCCGATGACGGCGGAGGTGTCGATGCCGGATTTTAAGAGGATCTGGGTCAAAAGCGCCGTAGTCGTCGTTTTGCCGTGCGTGCCGCACACGCCGATGCAATTGCCGAATTTGCGCGTCACCGCGCCGAAGAGCTTGCTGCGCTCGAAGGTCGGCACGCCCATTTCACGGGCGGCGACGAGTTCGGGGTTGTCGGGCAGAAGCGCCGCGGTAAACACGACCATTTCGGCGTCGCCGATGTTTTCGGCCTTTTGCCCGAGGGTCACGGGGATGCCGAGGTTCCGGATGCGGGCAAGGGTGTCGGACTCGTTGTTGTCGGAGCCCGAAAGCTGATAGCCCTTGGCGTGCAGGATCTCCGCCAGCGGGCACATGCCGGCGCCGCCGATGCCGATGAAATGGATGCGGCGGACGGTTTCGAGCAGTTTATCTATTTCGTACAAAATGATCACCTTTTGAATCTGTTTGCGCCCACAAAGGCGCAATCTATATATTATGACGAAACCGTAAAAAAGTCAAGAACTTTTTGTGAATCCGGCGCCGCCCCGCCTTGGAGATCCGGCGCTGCCCCGCGCCGCCCTTTTTTTGTCCGCCGGGTGTCCGAAGACTTGACTTTGCGGGGAGAGTATGCTAAACTCTAATTTAATTATAAGTTTATTTTGGAGGAAACATACATTATGGGCTACGATTTCAAAGCATCCGAAGAAAAATGGCAGCGGATCTGGGAGGACAAGAAGGTCTTCCGCGCAAGGGATTTCGACGAAAAGCCGAAGTTCTACGCGCTGGTGGAATTTCCCTACCCCTCCGGCGCCGGCATGCACGTCGGACATATCAAGGCCTACTCCGGGCTTGAGGTCCTGACCAGAAAGCGCCGCAAGGAAGGCTACAACGTCCTGTTCCCGATTGGCTTTGACGCCTACGGCCTGCCGACCGAAAACTACGCCATCAAGACCGGCATCCATCCGCGCAAGGTCACGGACATGAACATCGCAAAGTTCACCTCGCAGCTCAAAAAAGTGGGCTATTCCTTCGACTGGGACCGCGTCATCGACACGACGGAGGAAGGCTACTACAAATGGACCCAGTGGATCTTTTTGAAGATGTTTGAACACGGCCTCGCCTTCCGCGACAAGACCCTTGTCAACTACTGCCCCTCCTGCAAGGTCGTCCTGTCGAACGAGGACTCGCAGGGCGGCAAGTGCGACATCTGCCATTCCGACATCATCCAGAAATCCAAGGACGTATGGTACCTGCGCATCACCGCCTACGCGGACAAGCTCCTGCAGGGACTGGACGAGGTGGACTTTTTGCCCAACATCCGTCTGCAGCAGGAAAACTGGATCGGCCGCTCCACCGGCGCGTTCGTCAATTTCGGCGTCAGGGGCACGGACGAAAAGCTGCGCATCTACACCACCCGCCCCGACACCCTGTTCGGCGTGACCTTTATGGTCATGGCGCCCGAGCATCCGATGCTCGACAAGTATAAAAGCATGATCGGCAACTGGGACGAGGTCGAGGCCTACCGCGCCGAATGCGCCAAAAAGACCGAATTTGAGCGCACGCAGCTTGTCAAGGACAAGACCGGCGTCCGGCTTTCGGGCTTTACCGCCGTCAACCCCGTTTCGGGCAAGGAGATCCCGGTCTTTATTTCCGACTACGTGATGATGGGCTACGGCACCGGCGCTATTATGGCCGTGCCGGCGCACGACCAGCGCGACTACGACTTTGCCAAAAAGTTCGGCGTGGACATTATCGAAGTCATCAAGGGCGGCGACATTTCGGTCGAGGCCTATCCCGGCGACGGCGAAATGGTCAACTCCGATTTTCTGAACGGCCTGACCGACAAAAAGACCTCCATCGCCGTCATGTGCGAAAAACTGGAGACGCTTGGCGTCGGCGAAAAGGGCGTCCAGTACAAAATGAAGGACTGGGCGTTTAACCGCCAGCGCTACTGGGGCGAACCCATTCCGATCGTCTACTGCGACGACTGCGGCATGGTGCCCGTGCCCTACGACGAGCTGCCCCTGAAACTGCCGCCCATGGAGAATTTCGCGCCCGGCTCGGACGGCGAAAGCCCCCTGGCAAAGGTAGAGAGTTTTGTCAACTGCACCTGCCCGAAATGCGGCAAAAAGGCCAGACGCGAGACCGACACCATGCCCCAGTGGGCAGGCTCGAGCTGGTATTTTTTGCGCTACATCGACCCGCACAACGACAAGGCGCTGGCCGATCCCGAAAAACTGAAATACTGGGGACAGGTCGACTGGTACAACGGCGGCATGGAGCACGTCACGCGCCATCTGATCTACTCCCGCTTCTGGCATAAATTCCTGTACGACATCGGCGTGGTGCCCACCTCCGAGCCCTACAAAAAGCGCACGGCGCAGGGCCTCATCCTCGGGCCCGACGGCGTCAAGATGAGCAAATCCCGCGGCAACGTCGTGGACCCGAACGAAGTCGTGGACGAACTGGGCGCGGACGTGCTGCGCACCTACGTCCTGTTTATGGGCGACTACGAAAAGGCCGCTCCGTGGAGCAAGGAATCCGTGCGCGGCTGCAAGCGCTTCATCGACCGCGTGTGGGGACTTCTCGACATGGTGACGCCGGAGACCGAATACTCGAAGAAACTCGAGGCCGCCTTCCACAGGACCGTCAAAAAGGTGTCCGAGGACATTGAGGACCTCAAATACAACACCGCCATCGCGGCGCTGATGACCCTGCTCAACGCCATATATGACGAAGGCAGCGTCACGAAAAAAGAACTCGAGACCTTTATCGGCCTGCTCAACCCCATCGCCCCGCACGTAACGGAGGAAATGAACGAACGCCTGGGCAATACCGAGCTGCTGGCGACCTCCCCCTGGCCGACGTGGGACGACGCCAAATGCGTCGAAAACGAGATCGAGATCGCAGTGCAGGTCAACGGCAAGGTCCGCGACAAGATCGTCATTCCCGCCGACGCGGACGCCGACGCCGCCATTGCCGCCGCAAAGGAAGCAAAGGGCGTTCTGGCCTTTACCGAGGGCAAAACCTTTGTCAAGGAGCTCTACGTCAAGGGAAGACTCGTAAACCTGGTCGTCAAATAATCCATTTTTCAAGGAGGAAGCCCCATGAAATTTCTGAACCCCGAATTCACCTTTACCCGTGACGGCACGAAATTCGTGGACGCCGCAAAAGAAACGGACGCGTTCGTTTTGGACCTTGACATCACGGATCTGGCGATCCGTGCAAAAGTGACCGCCAAAAAGACGCTGCACATGGAGCGGTTCGATCTGTGCTTCGACTATCCTTTTCAAAAAGAGGACCGCTTCTTTTCCAACGGCTATCAGAGTTGGACCACCTCACGTGAATACACCGCGGCGGACAAAATGCGGGACATCACGCCCATCGCGAAGGGAAAACTCAAAAACCTTGCGGGCATTTCCGCCGACTGCCGCTTTGTAAAAACGCCCGACAAGGCCGGCGCATTCACGTCCCACTGCTACACCTACGTCAAAAACGGCAAGGACGTCACGCTCATCGGCTCCCTGACCGAAAAACAGGGCTTTACGGTGTTCTACGCCGACATGACAAAAAACAGCCTTTTGATCTCAAAGGACGTGGAAGGCGTCACGCTGAATCCCGGCGAGACCTACGAGCTTTTGGACGCCGTGATCTTGAAGGGGTCCTATGACGGCGTCTTTGACGCGTACTTTGATAAAATGGGCGTCAAAAAGCCCAAAATCGACCATCTGAGCGGCTATACCTCCTGGTACAACTATTTTCAGAAGATCGACGAAAAGACCATGCTCAGGGACCTCAACGCCCTTGACATCGTCAAGGACAGCGTTTCTATCTTTCAGATCGACGACGGGTACGAGACCTTTGTCGGCGACTGGTGCGACAAAAACCCCGCAAAATTCCCGCGCGGCATGCACTTTATGGCCGACGAGATCCACAAAAAGGGCTACCTTGCGGGCATCTGGCTTGCGCCCTTCTCGGTGCAGATCAAAAGCCGGACCTACAAAGAGCACCCCGACTGGGTCGTAAAAGACGGCAAGGGCAAGCCCATTCTCGGCTGCGCCGGCTGGGGCGGCGCCTACACGCTCGACATTTACAACGAGGAGGCGTGCGCTTACATCCGCTCCTTCTTCGATACGGTCCTGAACGTCTGGGGCTACGACATGGTCAAGCTCGACTTCCTGTATTCCCAGTGCATGTACCCCCGCCGCAACAAGGCCCGCGGCACGATCATGTGCGAGGCGATGGACTTTTTAAGGGAGTGCGTCGGCGAAAAGCTGCTGCTGGGCTGCGGCGTGCCGCTGGGCGCCGCGTTCGGACGCGTGGACGCCTGCCGCATCAGCTGCGACGTGGACCTCAAATACAAAGGCAAATTCTATAACAAACTCGGCGTCAACAACGAGATCCCCTCGGCGCAGAACGCCATCAACAATTCCATCTTCCGCCGGCATCTCGACGGGCGCGTTTTCTGCAACGACCCGGACGTTCTGTTTTTGCGCTACTCCAACCTGACCTTTACGACCGAGCAGAAGGTGCTGCTGGCGACCGTCAACCACATTTTCGGCAACGTCCTGTTTGTGTCCGACAACGCGGAGGAGTACAAGGGCGTGGACGTCGACACGCTGAGAAAGGTCTTTGCAAAGTCCGAATTCAAGGTGCTGGACGCCTGCTACGTCTCGGACGACGACATTGCCGTGGAACTGGAAAAAGACGGCAAAAAGCAGATCCTCGCCTTCAACATCCGCACGGGACATTCCAACGTCGAGGATATCATCGGCGTGCCGACGGACCGCTGAGGTCCCCTATTGTATAGACCATCCACCCATAAAGGAGAATTTGTATGAAAAAGATCGCTGCCCTTACCCTTGCCCTTTTGTTTGTCCTCTCGTTTGCTGCCTGCGCGGGAAAGGCCGAAAACCCCACGAACGCCTCGCTTACACCCGACTCGCTGCCATCCGAAACGTCCGGTCCGTCCGTCCCCGCGGAAAGCGAGAGCACACCTGCCGATGAAAACGGCGAAGACCTTCCCGAGGTCGACGGACTGAAAGGGCTGATCGAATCCGAGCTTTTCCGGGAAATGCTTGCCGGCGACGACGAATTGGACGCGGAATTTGACGTCGAAGGCGAAGACACCCTGGTCATCACACAGAAGTACACCGAGGATCTGACCGACGAAGAAATCGAAAAGATCCGAAATTCCGACGAACTGGACGATCCGGAAAACTTAGCCTCCATGGAAGAGGCCAAGGGGCTGATCGCCATGCTTGCCGGCGTCGAAGACCTGAAGATCAAGATCCGCGTCGTTTCCAAGACGGGCGAAGTGATTTACGAAAAGGTATTCTGAGCCGCGAAAAAAAATGGATTTCATCAAAAAACAGGTCTTCGGGAGACCTGACATAAGGAAGTAAAAAATCGACCCACTTGACAGCTTTCATAATTCGAAAGTGTCATAGTGGGTTATATGCTTTCAGAGGCTGTATATACTTGTTCGTTAT
>CAMVBD010000107.1 GCA_947165615.1 uncultured Clostridia bacterium
GAAAGTCATACTGATCGTTGCCGCGCTTGCCCTCGTAATCGCCGCCGCCTTCGCTGCGGTCTGGTATTTCGTCCTGCGCGAAAAGGCGCCGGACGTGACCGACGCTTCGGCTGAGGCCTCTGCGTCGACGGAGGAAGCCTTGTCCGTCATGCAGACGACGGAAAGCGCGACCGAAGAGGAACCGGCGACCGAGGCGCCGACGACGGAGCCGGCCACACTCGCGCCGCCGCCCGTCATGGCAAAATATACGGCGGGCAAGTACTACATCCCGACCAAAGGCGGCCTTGCGCTGCGCCGGGATCACGCAAAATCCGGCACGCTCTACTTTTATATACCGAGGGGCGCGACGATCACCGTGACCGAGATCTGGGAGGGCCCGTCCAACGCGTCGGCGGAACTGCGCTGGTGGGGAAAAACGACCTACAACGGCTACACCGGCTGGTGCTCGCTGTATTACGCGACCGCCCTGTCCATTGAAGTCTACACCTATGAGGACGACGCCTACGTGTTCGACGTGTGGAAGACCGTTTCGGGGGTCTGGAAGTCGGAACTGACGGACGACGTTCTCCGCCTGAAGATCGAAAACGGACAGATCGTTCTGGAACACGGGACCCGGAACGGTTCGACGAAGTCCGTTTACGTCATGGACGGACACGTGACCGGAAATCTGGACGGCAGGATCATGATGCCCGTCACCGTCGACGGCAGTACCGGAAGCATGATCGGCGTGGACCTGTCGCAGGCAAAAAACCACCGCATTGCCGTAAAACTTTCCGACGGCGTGTGGGCGGAATTCTTTGACAACATCTGACGCGCCGGAAAAACCGGCGGAAAGGACATACAGAATGCGTACCTTTACAAAATCCGATAAACTGCTCAACGTCCGCTACGACGTGCGCGGACCCGTCGTGGACGAGGCCATCCGCATGGAGGAAAACGGCGTCCGCGTCCTGCGGCTCAACATCGGCAATCCGGCGGCCTTCGGCTTTTCGGCGCCGGACGAGGTCGTCATGGACATGCAGACGTCGCTGATCGGCGCGGAGGGCTATTCCGACTCCCGCGGCATGTTCTCGGCCAGAAAAGCCATCATGCAGTACGCCCAGAACAAGCACATCCCGGGCGTGACGATGAAGGATATTTACACCGGTAACGGCGTCAGCGAACTGATCCAGTTGTCCCTGAACGCCCTGCTCGACACCGGCGACGAGATCCTGATCCCGGCGCCCGACTATCCCATGTGGACGGCGTGCACCCATCTGTCGGGCGGCAAGGCCGTGCATTACCTGTGCGACGAAAAAAGCGACTGGTATCCCGATCTTGACGACATCGAAAAAAAGATCACCCCGCGCACCAAGGGGCTTGTCATCATCAACCCCAACAACCCCACGGGCGCCAATTATAGCCGGGACCTGCTCGAAAAAATCGTCGACGTCTGCCGCCGCCATCAGCTCATCCTGTTTTCGGACGAGATCTACGACCGGCTGCTGATGGACGGGGAGCAGCACATTTCCGCGGCCTCCCTTGCGCCGGACGTGTTCTGCATCACCTACTCCGGGCTTTCCAAGTCCCACATGGTCTGCGGCTACCGCGTCGGCTGGATGATCCTCAGCGGCAACAAGGCCGCCGCCAAGGACTACATCGAGGGGATCAACCTCCTGTCCAACATGCGCCTGTGCTCGAACGTCCCGGGGCAGTCCATCATCCAGACCGCGCTCGGCGGCTACCAGAGCGTCAACGAGTACGTCGTGCCTGGCGGGCGCATCTACGAGCAGCGCGAGGTCATTTTTGACGCGCTCAATTCCATTCCGGGCGTGTCCGCCGTCAAGCCCAAGGCCGCGTTTTACATCTTCCCGCGCTTTGATCCCGAAAAATTCCACCTGACGGACGACGTGCGGTTCGCGCTCGATTTCCTGCGCGAGAAAAAGGTCCTGCTGGTCCCGGGCTCGGGCTTCAATTACCCGACCCCCGACCATATGCGCATCGTCTATCTGCCCCGCGTGGAGGTCCTGCGGGAAGCGACGGATAAGCTCGCGGACTTTTTGTCCCGGTACCGTCAGTAAGGAGGCCGCCATGAAACGGTTTTTGGTCGTTGTGGATATGCAGAAGGACTTTGTGGACGGGGCGCTCGGCACAAAAGAGGCCGTCGCCATCGCCCCCGCCGCGGCAGAAAAGATCCGCGCCTTTGACGGGGAAATTTTCGTCACCTTCGACACGCATTTTGAAAATTACATGGAGACGGCAGAGGGCAGACGCCTGCCCGTGCCGCACTGCATCAAGGGGACGCCCGGCTGGGAGCTGGACGAGACCGTCGCCGGGGCGCTGGCGGGAAAGCCGTACACCCCCGTGGAAAAATACACCTTCGGCGCGAAGAACCTGCCCGCCGTCCTCGAAAACGCGGCAAGGGGCGAGGATTTTTCGGTCGAGCTCATCGGGCTTTGCACCGACATCTGCGTCATTTCGAACGCTTTGCTCTTAAAGGCGTTCTTTCCCGAAAAGGACATTTCGGTCGACCCCCGCTGCGCGGCCGGCGTGACCCCGGCTCTTCACGACGCGGCGCTTCTGACCATGAAAAGCTGCCAGATCGGCGTAAAGGACTGAGCGGATTTCGACATACAGGCAGGATTTGCCCGTTGCATTTCGGAGAATTCTTTGTTACAATGGTTTCATAAAACGAAACGGGAGGAAAAAATATGAAAAAGTCAATCAAACGCGTACTTTCTGTTCTTCTGACGTGCCTGCTGGCCGTGTCTCTTCTGCTGCCCGTCCTTGCCGCCGCCATCGGCGACGTGGACAAGGACGCCAAGGTGACGGCCTCGGACGCGCGTCTGGCGCTCAGAGCCGCCGTGGGCCTGGAAACCTACGCCTCCGGCAGTGAGGAATTCGTCGCTGCGGATGTCGACTTTGACGGCAAGGTGACCGCCTCCGACGCCAGACTCATCCTGCGCGCTGCCGTGGGTCTGGAGGAACTGGGCGGCATGAACGAATACGACATCCTCAGAAGCGGCGTGTTTGAGATCGTCGCCGAAATGGACGACGGAACCGCCGTAAATCCCATGCACATGGCAATGGCTGCAAACGGCGACACGTATATGGAGGCTCCGATGGACGGAATAACGGTCGGGATCCTGATCCGGACCGAGACCGTGCTGCTGGTCAAGACGCAGAAAATGTACATGATCAACCACGACGCCAAGACCTACACAGACGCGAGCATCATCTCCACCATCATCCCCGATTTTAACCTGTCCGATCTGACCGGCGCCATCCAGGAGAGCGGCTTTACGGACCTGCCGGCGCTGTCCGACGCGACGAGCGTGACGGACGGGACGTTCGAGGAGACGCCGTGCAAGGTCTATTCGTTCCTGAACGAAGAGACCGGCGCCGAGACCCGCATTTATATGAACGGCAATAAACTTCTTGCCATGGAACAGCTCCAAACCGGCAACCGCGTGTCCGTCATGCGCTTTACCTCCGTTTCCAAGTCCTTCCCGGCCTTTCCGCCCGCTGGCTACGCGAAACAGGACATCCTGAAGTTCATGGCAGCCATGGAGCCGTAAACGGCTGAAAGGAGTTTCTTATGACGAAGTACCTCAGACCGATCCTCAGCGTTTTTTTGTGCGTCTGTCTTTTGACGGCCGTCCTGCCCGCCGCCTTTGCCGTCTCGGTAAGCGAAGGCGAGGGCGCGCTCAGAAGCCAGTGGAAGCGGGGAGAGGGCCCCTCCGTTGCGGGGTACAGCCTCGATTACAGTTACTTTGAGCCGGAGGCGGCAAAGAGGGCTGCCCTGCCGCTGTTCGTCTTTATGGCGGGCGTGGGGGAGGGGACCAGCCCCGGCAAGGAACTGACCGCAAACTCCTTCTGCCTTTGGTCTTCGGAAGAGTATCAGGCGCGGGTCGTAAACGCCCCCGGTGCGTATCTGCTCATTTTACGCGCGCCGGAGCCCGTGTATTTCGACACCTGCCCGACGGCGAGCGTGCACGCCGCTGTTTCGGACTTTGCCGAAAAGCATAACGTGGACAGAAACCGCATTTACGCCCTCGGCTGGTGCGTCGGCGCAAACGGCGCCGTGCGCCTTGTGCAGGAGCATCCGGACTGTTACGCCGGACTTGTCGCGTTTTCCATGCGCAGAAGCCTGTCGGACGCCGACGTCGCCGCCCTTCAAAACACCGCCGTGTGGCTGCTCGGCTGCACAAACGACTCCTATTCCGTCTACAGCATGTACACGTCCCCCGCGTGGTCGAACCTCAAAGCCGGCGCCGCCGACAAAGCGCGGGTCCGTCTGACCTCCTGCACCGCCGCGCCGGACGCCGGCCTGCTGTTCAACCACCACATGTGGCTGCTCGGCGAGCAGGACTACGCGCCGGCCACGTCGCGCTACACGAACCTGAAAACCGTGGACGGCGCCGGCAAAACCGTCGAAAATCCCGACTTTATTCACTGGCTTTCGTCTCAGTACCTGCGTACACAGGGAACCGCGCCGTCCGAGGACGCCCCCAAATGTACCTGCGACTGCCATTCGTCCAACGTCTTTACAAAGATCGTGTGGTTCTTTAAGACCCTTGTCTGGCGTCTGACCGGAAATGAAGCCCGCCGCGTGTGCGAATGCGGCAAACGGCACTGGTGAGGGGCTCGTGGGTCGTGGCTCGTGACTCGTGGCTCGTGGGTCGTGGGTCGTGGCTCGTGACTCGTGGGTCGTGGTCTCCGCTGCCGCGTCGGTCGTTGCTTCGGCTTCGCCGAGGTCGCCGCCGGCGACCCGTGCCCTCTATCCAACAAAAAAAAGCCCGACAGGATCGGGCTTTTTTTATTGGTATATCGCTTATTTGACGGCGTTCTTCAGCGCGGCGCCCGCCTTGAAAGCGGGGACTTTGGAAGCCGCGATCTTGAGGGGCTCGCCGGTCTGGAGATTGCGGCCTTCTCTTTCCGCTCTTTCGCGGATCTCAAAGGTTCCGAAACCGGTCAACTGCACCTTATCGCCCTTTGCAAGCGCCTCGGTCACAGCCTCGGTCAGGGCCTTCAGCGCGGCCTCCGTATCCTTCTGAGAAAGATTTGCCTTTTCGGCGGCAGCTTTCACAAGTTCAGCTTTATTCATCATTTTCCCTCCTTTGTCGTTTACTTATTCAAAAGCGAAATCGCTTATGAGCGTTTTTTGGCCTCGTTCCAAAAGCCGTCCAGCTCGTCCAGCGTATAATCCGTCATGGACTTGCCGTTTTCGGTCGCCCGCTTTTCGACGTACGAAAAGCGCTCGGTGAACTTGTCCGTGGTGTGGGTCAGCGCCTCCTCCGCGTCGACGTGCGCAAAGCGGCAGACGTTGACGACGGAAAACAACAGGTCGCCCAGCTCGTCCAGCATCCGCTCCGGAATGCCGGAGGTCAGCGCGGTTTTGACCTCCTCGGTCTCCTCGCCGATCTTTTCGAGCGCGCCGGACACGTTTTCCCAGTCGAAGCCGACCTTAGCGGCTTTTTTCTGGACCTTTTGCGCCCGCATCAGCGCCGGGAACTCGCGCGGGACGTCGAGGATGGTCTCGGTAGCGGTTTTTTGGTGCTTGGTCTCCATTTTGATGGCGTCCCAGTTTTTAAGGACCTCGTCGGACGTGTCGGCTCTGACGTCGCCGAAGACGTGGGGATGGCGGACGATCAGTTTTTTGCAGATCTCGTCCGCGACGTCGTCGAAATTAAAGACGTTTTTTTCGGTCTCGATCTCCGAATGGAACACGACCTGCAGCAATACGTCGCCGAGTTCCTCCCGCAGTTTTTCGGGGGATTTTTTATTGATGGCCTCCACGACCTCGTAGGTCTCCTCGATCAGATCCTTTTTGATGCTTTCGTGGGTCTGCTCGATGTCCCAGGGGCAGCCGCCCGGCTGGCGCAGGATATGGACGATCTCCACGAGATCCGAAACCGTATATC
>CAMVBD010000108.1 GCA_947165615.1 uncultured Clostridia bacterium
GAGTTTACAAGACCCGTCAGGAGAACCGCCTGATCCTTGACATATGCCAGCACGTCGCTCATCATATCGCTGCCGCAGGCAGAATGGACGTCTGTACCGAGATATTCCTCTCCACAGACGACTTCGGCGTCCAGCAGGTCTTTGATCTCACAGATCTTCATGGATACCTCCGGGGAATCAGGCGTACTTCTGCAGAATGCCCTTGATCTGATTGGCGTCCAGTTTGCCGTAGACGTCGTCGTTGATCATCATGACGGGGGCAAGACCGCAGGCGCCGATGCAGCGGCAGGCTTCCAAACTGAACTTCGTGTCCAGGGTGCACTCACCGGGATCGATGCCGAGTTCCTTGACGAGCTCGTCCAGAACGCTCTGGCTGCCCTTGACATAGCAGGCCGTACCGAGGCAGACGGAGATATTATACTTTCCCTTAGGAGACAGGGCGAACTGCGCGTAGAAGGTCGCGACGCCGTAAACCTTTTCCACCGGCACGTCAAGACCTTCGGCGATGCGGACCTGCACCTCATAGGGCAGATAGCCGTAGACCCCCTGCGCGTCCTGCATGACAGCCATCAGACGGTTCTTATCACCGTTGGCGGCGGCAATGGCTTCCTTGAGGGCTTTTGCCTGCTCAGGGGTCTCGGTAAAGGGAATTTTACTGATTTTTTTTACCATTGTTGATTGTTCCTCCATTCAGATTCAAAAAAACTTTCTGTTGCAAAGGGTTATACCCATACAGTGTAATCATATCATATTCTTTCTGATTAGTCTATAGGAAATTTGAAGAAATATTGTTTTTTTAGAAGAATTATTGTGTTTTCATTTACAAAAAACGGCCGCATTTGCGACCGTTTTGAGGATTTCGGAACCGATTTATTTGATGATCTCGCCCCAGACTTCTTTGCCGGCAAGAACGGCGTTTGATTCGTCCGTATCAATGTGCATGGCAAGCGCGTACGTGTCGGACACGCGTACGACAACGTCGCCGAAAATAAGGCTGCGCTCGGGAGAATCGATCTTGACGGAGACGATGTCTTTATCCTTGCAGCCGTACTCTTCCGCGTCCGCGGGGGTCATGTGGATGTGACGCTTGGCGATGATAACGCCTTCGGAAATCTCGATCTCCCCCTTGGGGCCGACGATCTTGCAGGCGCCGGAACCGGCAAGATCGCCGGACTCGCGCACAGGCGCCGCAACGCCGATGCTTCTTGCGTCGGAAGCGGAGATCTCGACCTGCGTCTGCTTTCTTTCGGGACCGAGAATGGAAACGGCCGGGAACTGGCTCTTGGGGCCGACAACGGCAACACGCTCTTCACAAGCGAACTGACCGGGCTGAGAGAGATCCTTTTTCTTGGTAAGCTGATACCCTTCGCCGAACAAAACGGCAAGATCTTCCTTGGTAACGTGAACGTGGCGAGCGCTGGTCTCGACCATGATCTTATTGCTCATGTTTTTGTTCCTCCAAACAACGTTAGTCTGTCAGTATGCACTGATCTTAAAATGAACGAAAATTATTTTAACATAGAAAAAACGATTTATCAAGAGGATTTTCCGTTTTTGTAAACCAATTTTCCGTTTTTGTAAACCAATGTCTGTGATAAAGGTTTTTCACGGGGAAAACTATTTTCGGAGGTGACAAAATGAAAAAACGAATCGGCTTATTTACCTGTATTGTGAGCCTGATTACGGCGACTTGTCTTTTATTCTTGCCAACCGTCAGGTTTGCACAGGCAGCATCCGCCGCAAAAAAAACGAGAAGGAATCTTGCGATCGGCGGTGAACTGGTCGGCATCCGGCTGAAAACTGCGGGAGTGCTTGTCGTCGGGACAGAACCTTTTTTATCACAGGGCATTTCTGTGGATCCGGCTTCTGCAGCCGGACTGAAAAAAGGAGATGTTCTCATAGAAATGCGCAATCAAAAAGTATCAGACGCTCAAACCGCAACGCAGATCATCGCTGAAGGCGGCGTAATCGAAATGGTATTCGAGCGGAACGGAATCCGGCAATCCGCTGAATTGCGACCGCAGATCAGCGACGCGACGGGGCTTTATAAAGGCGGGCTCTGGATACGCGATTCCGCAGCGGGGATCGGGACTCTGACTTACTCGGATACGACCAACCGTGTTTCAGTTGCACTCGGACATGGTATTTATGACGCGGATACCGGAGGATTGATGCCGGTGGAAAACGGAGAACTCACAGACGCCACATTTTCATATGTGACGGCTGGACGAATCGGGTCCCCCGGTGAGATCGGCGGAACGATCGGCACCAATCAGCTCGGTGAAATCTATGAAAACAGGGACGACGGCGTTTTTGCAACGCTCAGTTTGATGCAGGGGGAACCCGACTTTTACGAAACCGCATTTCAGGAAGAAATCCATACCGGCGAAGCCCAGATCGTCTGCACGGTAAGCGATGGAGATAAACAGTTCTACGAAGTGGAGATCACGCGTATATGTGATCGCAAAAGCGATACGAAAAACATGGTCGTCCACGTTACGGACCCGACTCTCCTTTCGCTTACCGGCGGGATCGTACAGGGGATGTCCGGCGCGCCGATTTTACAGGACGGAAGATTGATCGGCGCCGTGACCCACGTATTTGTAAACGATCCGAGTTCCGGTTACGGTATTTTTATCGAGAATATGATGGATTAAAAAACGCCGCAGTCGGCATCGAAAAAAGAAAAGAATCGACAGTCCTTTTGTCTCTTTTTCGATGTTCCGATCGCAGCGCAGAAGGACGGTCCCTGTCACCTGTCCCAAAAAACGCGTATGGTAAACTTTGTTCCGCATTTCGGACATTTTGTTTTGTGTTTGCCTCTGATCCTTCTCAAACGAAGCCTGGTCCCGCAATGGGGGCAGGCTTTGTACAGATAATCCTTATCCAAATGCTTTTTGGAAAAATCCGACCATTTTGGATAAATCCGGCTTTTCAGCTGCAAATATCTTTCGTTTTCAAGCGTACGGCGGTCAATATTTTTGGAAAACATTCTGTAAAAAGCAAAAACATAGAGCGCGGTGTTTAACAGCCAAAAAATAAAATGAACTCGCGGAAGCGGCAAAAAGCGAAAGATACCGGAAAGGACCCAGAACACGATCGAAAGGATAAAGAGGAATCGTGTAAGTTGGTCAAAGCCGTAACGCCCGACCATAAACGAACGTAATTTCTGTATCATAACCCATATCCCCCATAGGAGCCGAAACTGCAGCAATGTCTGCCCCAGCAACAAAACAGATTTACTAAAAATGTGAGAATCATACTGCGCAAACAAGGTGAACCGCTTGCGCTTCTTTGCCTGCCGTATTCATAACTTTGCTGTCTGTAACCGCTCTGCATATTTTGCAGACGATCGCGGAGATTGCGATAATCCGGATTGTCCGGTTCCTCCGAACAGGCTCTATCGGCGTATTCATAGGCGGCGGAAAGATTCCCGGCGCCGTAATTCGCAACGGCGGCAAGATAATACCAATAAGCGTTTCTTTCCGGCATGGAATTGAGGACGGAAATCGCCGCCGCGTACTGCCCGTTTTCAATGAGCGACCTTGCGCGTGCAAAAATCTGTGAATAACCGGAGGCGGATTCCTGCGCCTGTTCATATTGTCCGCTCCCGCCGTATCTGCGGAACAATTCTTCAAAGAAGTCGGCATAGGAGTACGTATATTGCCCATTGGAATTAGTCCCGCCGGTACTGCTGCCTGAAAAAGAAGAGACATCATCTTTTCCGGATTTGATCTGATCATAGGCGGCGTTGATTTCACTCATCTTTCGCGCGGCGTCTTCATTGTCGGGATTCAGATCGGGATGATACTTTTTTGCAAGTTTGCGATATGCCTTTGTGACTTCTTCCTCCGATGCGCCGCGTTCCACACCGAGTACTTCATAAGGGTCTCTCATCCGTCCATCTCCTTTATTTCTGTCCATCGTTTTTCTTCTGTCCGGATCGTCTCTGATACACACTCCAGATTCCGGAGAGCAGAATATTTTCAACAATATCTCCGTTCTGATCCGGATACAGCGTATGAAAGGCAACCATGCACTGAGCAAGGACGCTTTCAATCAACCTCATCCTGTGGTCACTTGAACTTCTGACAAACGGATTATAAACCTTTTTTCTTAAGTCAGCCTTAAGGTCGACAGCCGCGTCCATTAAATAGATGGCTTTTCCAAGAGTAAAGCCAAAGGCATACAGCGCTTGTCCTGTTTTTTCCGGATACGACGAAGTAAGACAAGCAGGCTTTTCGGAAAAAACGGCTCCGAGCAAGGTACCGAATGCATTGGCGGGGATCTCCGGTTCCGTAATATTTTCTTTCTCCGCTTGTTCAATTACGGATAAACTGTCCAGAATCGTTTTTGACAACAGCGGATAGCGTTCGGCAATTAAGGCCGCATCTTTGCGAAACAACGCGCCCAGCAGTCCGGCGCTCGCTTTTCCATCGTCGGCTATATCATCCAAAAACTTATAATACGCCAAAAGGATGTTCATTTGCGCGGCATAATCTGTAAATCCGTTCGTCAGGATCCTATGACGCTTCAGGGGTTTTCTCCCGCAGCGAACAAACTCTTCCCTAAAAGGAGTTGACGTAACGTCGGATAAAACCAAAATCAGAAGGACAAGGTCATATGTGAGCGCAAGACGTTCAAACGGTCTTCCTACCGTGCCGATGCGGCGGCAAAGTCCGCAATAGACGGCTCGGTAGCGTTCACGCTGCGCCGGACTCAGACGGTTATAATCCGCGACTGCATAGCCAAACACAAATATGACCTCCTTCCGTATATTTGGATCCAACGGCAAATTTGCCCTGAGTTTAGTTAGACATATTATTACAAAAAGGTTTTGATTTGTCAAGGTCGTATCGGAGAATTCGATTTTGAGATATGTAATCTCTTTATTTCATATCAGCAAGATCTTAACGATCCAATAAATTTACGGTTGATTTTTTTCAAATTTCCTGTATAATAAAATTACTGTTTCAGTATTATTATTTTTGGAGGTTTTTATGTTAGTATCCGCAAAGGACATGCTGCAAAAAGCAAAGGCCGGCAAATATGCCGTCGGTCAGTTCAACATTAACAATCTTGAATGGACAAAAGCCGTTCTTCAGACGGCCGAAGAACTGCGCTCCCCTGTCATTCTCGGCGTCAGCGAAGGCGCCGGCAAATATATGTGCGGTTTTAATACCGTCGCGGACATGGTCAAAGCCATGATGAAGACGCTGAACATCACCGTTCCCGTCGCTCTGCATCTGGATCACGGCACCTTTGAGGGCGCCTACAAAGCCATGGACGCGGGCTTTTCCTCCGTCATGTTCGACGGCAGCCACTACGGCATTGAGGAAAACGTGGAAAAGACCACCAAGGTCATTGAGGACGCACACGCCCGCGGCATTTCGGTCGAGGCGGAGGTCGGAGCCATCGGCGGCGAAGAAGACGGCGTGATCGGCGGCGGCGAAGTCGCGGATCCCGACGAGTGCAAGCGCATTGCAGATCTCGGCGTCGATATGCTGGCTGCCGGCATCGGCAATATCCACGGTAAATATCCCGCAAACTGGACCGGTCTTCGTTTTGACGTCCTTGAAAAAATCGGGGAAAAGACCGGCGAAATGCCTCTTGTGCTGCACGGCGGCACCGGCATTCCCGCAGACATGATCAAAACCGCCATCTCTCTCGGCGTTTCCAAGATCAACGTCAACACCGAATGCCAGCTCGCATTCCAGGAAGCCACCAGAAAGTATATCGAAGAGGGCAAGGATCTCATCGGCAAGGGCTTTGATCCCAGAAAACTGCTCGCACCGGGCGTCGAAGCCATCAAAGCGACCGTCAAGGAAAAAATGGAGCTTTTCGGCTCCGTCGGCAAAGCGTAAGCCACCGCTATTATTTCCTGCTGCACAAAA
>CAMVBD010000109.1 GCA_947165615.1 uncultured Clostridia bacterium
GAGCACGGCGCAGCGCGCGCCGCTGTGCTCCGCAAGGGCATAAAGCCCCGCAAGATCCATATTGCCCGTGCCGGCCTCCATGGCGTCGGCCTTGATAATGGGCGTCATCGGCACCCCTTTCAGGCGGCTTCCGCGGTCGGTGACGTGCCAGAGCTTCATACGGGAACCCAGACGCAGCATCCAGTTCCTGGGGTCGGTGCCGCCGTCCGCGAACCAGTAGCTGTCAAACTCAAAGCCGACAAGGGCGGGATCGGTGCCGTCGATGAGCAGGTCGTAGGCACGCACGCCGGGACAGACGAAGCTCAGCTCCGCGTTATGGTTGTGATAAAGCAGGGAGAGCCCCTGCGCGTTCAGCGTTTCCCCTGCCCTGTTCAGGCGATCGGCAAGGCCGCGCACGGCGGCTTCGTCGGCATAGTCGAAGCGGTACATCCCTGTAATGACGACGGAATCCGTGCCGAGGGCTTTAGCCTCTTCCGCTACCGTCTGCCCTTCCCGCTCAAGGCTGCCGAGGTCTGTATGCAGACTGACGACCTCCAGCCCGCTCTCTTTGATGAGCGCGTTCCAGTTGAGTTTTCCGCCCTTGCCGGTGGGCATGCCGGCGGCTTTCGTGAGCAGCCGGACGACAAGGGGCGAAGGATGGAGCATAAAGCGGTTGACCTCCAGCCCGTCGTATCCGGCGGCTTTGATCCTGCGTAAAGTTTCTTTGGCTTCGGCGGCGGACTTTGTCACCGTGCCGAGCATGATCTGTTGGACTCCTGTTTTCATTTGCGTATCCCCTGAAGAATGCGGTTGAGCTGTTTTATGCTCTCTTCGCCGGCGCCGCCCTGTTTTAAGAGGCTCAGCATCGTCATGCGCCCCATCATGCGCTGCAGTGCCGGATTATCCTTGACGGCCGCCGCCACGTCCCCGCGCTCGGCGGCTCCCTTGGCCATCATCGCGTCCACGATGGCGCCGGCCTGCGGGTTTGCCCTGATCTCGCCGAGGGTGTCCATGACCGAGAAGCAGGCGGGGTCTGTTTCTTCGGCGTCGAACCAGTTATTGACCGACGCCGCGGCTTTATTGAAAATATAGCTTTCGTCCGGCGTTTGGACCCGGCGCACGGTGATGCTGTCTTCGCACCCGTCGCCCACGGCGCGGACGGTGTGCGTCCCCGTGAGCTTTACGCGGAAGGTGAAAACGGTTCTGCCCGTCTGTTCGCCGAGCTTTTCGCCGTCGACATACAGCGAGACTTTTTCGCGGTTGGAATAGACCTTCACCTCGGTCTCGGCTTCACAGCGGTTGACGTAACGCCTGCCGCAGATATGGACGAAGGGCTCTTTTTTGTTCCACGCGGCTTTATAAAGGTAGAAAGCGTCCTTTTTGAGTTTGCGGTCGAAGGTGACGAGGCCTTTCTGGTTTTCGCCGTGCTTGCCGCCCTCGTCCCGCCCGTCGGCGGCAAAGTCGAAGAGGTTCCACACATGCGTCGCCCAGAGGTAAGGCCGGGATTCGATCATACGCAGCATATGCTCGTGATAGAGCGCCTGATATTCTTCGGTATAGTCGCCCTTTTCAGGACGGGAAGAATGAAAGGCGGGGTTGGCGTCCGCGCCGTATTCGGAAAAGCCGATGACGCGGTCGGGGTATTTTTGGTGGAATTCGTCAAAGAACCCGTCGTTCTGCTCCAGCTCCCCCAGATACCAACCGAAATATAAATTATAGCTGCTGACGTCCGGGACGTCAAGGATGGGGGAATCGGTCTCGAGCATGAAGACGTTCGCCATCGTCGTTTTGCGCGTGGGGTCGAGACGGTGGCAGAGGGCATGGAGAAGCCGGTGGTTTTCGAGAAGGTCTTCGGTCACGGCGGATGCGGCGGTGATCTCGTTGGACAGTCCCCACACGGCAATCGACGGATGGTTATAACACTGGGTGATAAGTTCCCGCATCTGGCTGAGGGTGTTTTCGCGCCCGTTTTCCATGTGCATGGTGATGTAGGGGATCTCCGCCCAGACCACGATCCCGTTTTCGTCGCAGAGATCGTAAAATTCCTGCGCATGCTGGTAGTGGGCAAGGCGAACGGTATTGGCGCCGAGCTCCCGGAGGATCGCCATGTCTCTCTCGTGGTCTTCATACGAAAGGGCATTGCCCTTGCCCTTCAGATCCCCGTGGCGGCTCACGCCCCGTAAGGGATATGGCCGGCCGTTGAGAAAGAAGCCTTTTTCGGGATCGAAGCCGAAGACCCGGCAGCCGAAGCGGGAGGAGACCTCGTCGCCGCTGTCGAGCGAAGCGCGGGCGGTATAGAGGAAGGGATCGTCAACGCCGTCCCAGAGGCGGACGTTATCTATCCGGAATTCCGCCCGGGCGTACCCGTTTTCGGACGGGACGCTTTTTTCTTCGCCATTGACGAAGAACGTCACCACGCCCCCGTTCTGCCACGTTTCGACCGTGACAAGAGCCGACTTTTTTTCAAGATCGACTTCAGGAGTGACTTTGATGCCGGGCGTGCCGTCTTTGACCAGTTCAAAATGCGTTTCGGGCACGGCGATGAGACTTGCCCCGCGGGGCAGGCCGCCGTAAAAGGTGAAGTCCGCCTTCTGCGGGTAGACCCGGTCGTTATCTTCGTTCGACACGGCGACGGCGAGAAGATTTTCGGTCTTCCGGGTTTTGGGCAGCTCTACGCGGAAGACGGAATAGCCCCCGTCGTGGCGGCACAGAAGCTCTCCGTTATACCAGACCTCCGCCGACATGGCGGCGGCGCCGAACTCAATAAAGACGCGCTCTCCCGCAAGCTCCTCTTGCGGCAGGAGATACCAGCATCTGCCGCGGTGATAATCGTTGCCGCCGTCCTGTCCGTCGACAGCGTTCCAGGTGTGCGGCAGAGAGACGCGCTCCCCCTGCGCCATATAGGAGACGGCCTGCGGCAAAGGGATATCGGCTTTCAGAAAGCGCCAGCCGTCAGTAAGCGAAGTGATTTTACGCATTGTCGGACGCTCCCTCAAGTTCGGCCTTTTTGTCGGCGATGCGCTTCTGCACGTTCACCATTTCTTCCTTTGTGAGTTTGCAGCGGCGCATGGCAATGAGCGTGCAGATCCAGCCGAGGATGGCAAGGCCGTATCTGAGGAACATGGTCACGCCGAAGATCGCCCCCGTGGGGGAATCGCCGGGCTGCGGCAGGGTGGCAGTATAGCCGATGAGGGCGACACAACCGGTCGCGATCAGTTCGGAGAAGGAGGAGACAAGTTTATCCACAAGGCTGTAGGTGCCGGCGATCACAGCGGGGGTGTATTTGCCGCTGCGGTCGAGTTCATAGTCGATCACGTCCGCCATAAAGGCCGTGCCCGCCGTTGTGCCCGCCATCATAAAGCCGTTGCAGATAAGGGTGAGCAGGATATAGAGGATCATTGTGACGCCGAGGTTGGCGATGGAATGCGTGCCCACCGTGAACCATGTGACGGTGAAGAAGGCGATCATGGCGAGGTTGGCGTAAATGCAATACTTCGCCCAGTTGACGATGCCTACCTTATTGCCGTGCTTGCCGCAGTATTTCGCGCCGATGATGGCAAAAATGATGGAGGGCAGCATACCGCCCACGGACAGATAGGTGGCGATGGTCATATTGCCGATGAGAATGCCCGAGAGCATGGTCGCCACGATCGCGGCGCCGCTCGCCTTCTGGGCGATCTTGTCGGAGGCAGCGGAGATGATATAGGCCTGCAGGGGCTTATTGTGGGCAAGGACCTCAAGCATATCCTTGAGCTTCAGGCGCTCTTCGGTCTTCTTGGTGCCTCTGAAGTTTTCGGGCTTGTCGTATTCACTGATGCCGATGCACGCGAGCAGCACGCCCACGAAGGAGACGACGACGGTCACGATCGCGGCGACGGTGAGATAGGTCTGGTTATAGTTGGCAACGGTCTCGCCCGCTTCGTTCACCACCTGCTCGCCGAAGCGCGGCAGCAGGACGGAGTTGAGGATGATGGTGAAGGCCATGGGCACGATGTAATTGAACACGGTGCTCCACACGCCCACGGTGGGGCGCTGTTTGGGGTCGTTGGTCATGAGGGCGGGCAGGGTCTGCGCCGTCATGTTGACTATGGTATAGCCGATGAGGTGGAGCATATAGGTGGCCAGGAAGACCGGGATGCCGAAGCCCTTGCTCGACGTCCATGAGAAGAGGAGCATGAGCCCCAGCGACTGAATGAGCCAGCCCAGCAGCATCAGGGGGCGCACCTTGCCCCAGCGGGTGTTGAAGCGGTCGTAAAGGAAGGCGAGCAGCGGGTCGGTGATTGCGTCGAAGATGCGGGTGAAGGTAAGCAGTCCGCCCACGATCAGGGTGGTGATGCCGTAGCCGATGCTGGCGGCATAGGAGGCCTGTCCGATGAAGATGTAGATGGCCATGCCGTTGAGGGCGTTGGCTGCGACTAAAATGATCTGCCAGAGTTTTGCTTTGCGGTACTGTACCCCGTCGGTCCCGGCGGGAGAAGCGTGCAGCTTTGCCATGATGATTTTCCTCTTTTCATTAGTCTGGAAGGACGGGTCCGAGCCCCCTTCCTTTTTCATTATAAAGAAGACCCCCAACGGCGTAAAGTCAAAATATCCAGTAAAATGTCAAAAATTCAGGAAGTTTGAAAATTCATAAAAATCGTGATTTTGTTGAGTTTTCTTTATCGTTTATTTGATTTTTTTGTTCGGGAATGATAAAATAGAAAAGAAAGGACGTGGTTTCCATGACCGAAGGCATTACCCGCGCGGAACAAAATCTGCTCTTGCTGCAGTCCATGCTGCCGGTGGGGGAAAAGCTCTATATCTGGTGCTACGCCCCCGACGGGCGTCTGATCGCCTCCTCCTGTCCCGAAGGGCAGCAAGGTGCGCTCGACAAGGCTTTCTCGGCCCTCGGGGGAAAACAAAAAGCGCTGGCGCTGGCAGCGGACAAAGATGAACGCGTCCCGCGCCTGATCGGCTCAGGCGTCGGCATGCAATGGAGCGTTACCTTTGAGGCGGAGCGCAAACGGGATCTGTTTTTCGTGATCGGTCCGGTCTTTTATACTCCGCCCGAGCCCCAGGCCCTGCGCGCAGCCCTCTACGCCGAGGCAAACGGACGCGGACAGACGGACTGGATCCGCGCGATGTGCGCCGAGGTTTCCGCCATGCCGGTGATGAGCTACGCGGTCTTCTCCCGCTATGTGACCATGGTGCACAACACCCTCACGGGCAAGCAGCTGGGGCTCGAAGCCCTGCAGGAGACTTTACCCGGGGCCCCCGGCCCCGCCGCCGCGCCGGCGGGAGAACGCGACCGTATGCGGGTCTATAGGGCGGAGCGCGCGCTTCTTGACATGGTGCGCACAGGCGACGTCAACTATCAGGGCGCGCTGCAGTACAGCGTGGCTCTGAGCCCCGGCGTGCCGGTGGCGGGCAAGGACCCTTTGCGGCAGATGAAGACCAGCGTGATCGTGTTTACCACCCTCGTCACCCGCGCCGCCATGGAAGGCGGCCTCTCGCCCGAGGTAGCCTATTCGCTGGGCGACAGCTATATCCAGTCCGCCGAGGATTGCCGCGACAGCGGGGAGCTTTCCGCACTGGCAGGGGCAATGTATCATGATTTTATCTGCCGCGTGCACTACGCGCGGGCAAATCCCGGCTATTCCTTCGCTGTGCAGAAATGCTGCGACTACATCGAGTTAAGCCTCGGCAAAAAGGTGCGCGTGGCGGATCTCGCCGCGCTCGTGGGGTATACCGAATATTATCTGACCGTAAAATTCAGGAACGAGACGGGCAGATCCCTAAGCGAATACATCCGCGACGCGAAGATCGCCAGAGCAAAGACCCTGCTGGACGCGACCGACCTGACCGTAGCCGAAATCTCCGACCGCCT
>CAMVBD010000110.1 GCA_947165615.1 uncultured Clostridia bacterium
GCGCATATATTCCTCGTCGCTGAGGACGGACAGGCGCATGGCCATGGTCCTGATGTTGTCCATTGCCGCGTTTTCCGCCGCCGAGATCGCCCCGACGTAGCGGTCCGCCGACAGCGTCCCCTTTTGAAATTTGAGATGCACGGCGGCCGTGGCGCGCGCCGCGCAGTCGGACAGACGCCGGTACTGCGTAAGGCCGGTATTCGCAAGGTCTCCGAAATAGTGGGAGCCCGTAAAGCGCGAAAGCGCCTCCTCGATCTGTTTTGCGGACCGGAGTTCCAACGGCTTTGCGGTCGGCTTGGGGTCTTTGAGCAGCAGGAAGTTGCCGACGATGAGGCCGAAGCCGAGCAGCAGGCCGATCAGAATGGACAGTCCCGCCTTTAAGATGGACGGGTCCGTCGGGCGCAGCCCCAAAAGTCCTTCGGAATAGGACACGACAGCCGTGACCACGATACCGAGGTTCAGGAGCACAAGTTTCAGGTTCCGCTTCACGTCCGTTCCTCCTTGCCGACGGCCGGGAGCACCGACCGAATCATTGAAAATAGATAACTTTATCATTTCCGGAAATGCTTGTCAATCACTTCCTTACATATAAGCATACCACTGTTCGGACAAAAATACAAGTAACAGTCGATTCATTTTTTCGGGTTCTCTTGTCCCGGAGAGCGGGTAGCGGGTAACGGGTACTGAAAAAAAGATAAAAATATAAAAGAGAAAAGATAAAATTCGGAGCCTGCGGCTCGCATTATAAATTCAGGTAAGGGCGAAGCCCTTCCATATTTTATCTTTAATCTTTAATATTTTATCTTTAGACATCAGGCAAGGGCGAAGCCCTTCCGCATTTCATCTTTCATATTTTATATTTCATCTTTAAGAATATGGTCGGCATTCAAAGGATACCGGGGCACGGGGCACGGTCCACGAACCACGGTCCACGAAAAAAGGAGCCTTCCGGCTCCTTAAAAGGTTTTGTTTTTCAGGCTGTCGGCGTCCGTCAGTTCCCGGATCACGCGGCAGGGGTTTCCGGCGGCGAACACGCCGGGCGGGACGTCGCGCGTGACGACGCTGCCTGCGCCGACGACGCTGTTTTTGCCGACGGTGACGCCGGGCAGAATGATGGCGTTCGCGCCGATCCAGCAGCCGTCCTCGACCGTGACGGGCTTTGCCCGGCACAGGCGGCGGGGCGTGCCGTTTTCGTCCGGGTACGCGATGCGCTCGTCCGCCAGCATGGGGTGGATGGGGGTGACGATGGTGACGTTGGGGCCGAAGTCGCAGTGATTGCCGATGGTGACTTTTGCGTCGTCCTGTACCGTGAAATTGAAATTGATAAAGGTGCAGTCCCCGATCTCGGTATGGCAGCCGTAATGGAACGTGACCGGTCCCTGAATAAAGCTGTTTTCGCCGAGATGGCCGAGCAGTTCATGTAAAATGCGGCTGCGCTCCTCCGTTTCGTCCTCGTGCAGGCGGTTAAAGTCGATGTTGAGGTTGTGGGCCTTCAACTTTTTTGCCTTTAGGGCGGGGTCGCCCGGGAAAAAGAGTTTTCCGGCAAAGATTTTTTCTTCCTCGGTCATCAGCCGTTCAGTCCTCTCTCGTCAAACATAAAGGCGGCGTTTAAGGCGACCTCGATGCCTTTTTCGACGGTCTTGGGCTCCATGATCTCGGCGACGTCGCCGCGCGTGTGGTAGTAACGGGGCGGGCCGGGGTTCATGGCAGCCAGCAGCACCGCCGGGACCTTGGCCTGAGAGGCGGCGCAGGCGTCGGACGCGCCGAAGAAGACGCCGATGCGGTCAATGTCGATTTCGGATTCAAGCCCGGCGTCGTGGACAAGCTTGACCATGCGCGGGTCGTGCTTGACAAGCCCGGTCATGTCGTGGGTATAGATGGCGAAGTCCTCGTAATCCTTAAAGGTATCGAGGGCGATAAAGGCGGTCTCGACGTTGGGGTCCTTCCACTCGGGATGGAGCTTCGCGGCGGCCTTGGCGCCGCGCAGGCCAGACTCCTCGGAGCCGGAGAACATGGCGACGACCTCGGTGTTTTCAAAGCGCAGATCGTTGTCGCCCATGAATTTGAGCACCGCGCCGGCGACCATGCAGCCGGTCAGGTTGTCGTTGGCGCCCTCGACGCAGACCTTGTGGTTGATGAACAAAAACGCGAGGATGTAGCCGGGCAAAAAGGCGACGTCGATGACGACGAGGATCCACATGAATTTGCCGAGCGCAAGCATGGTGACGCCGACAGCGAAGGTGTAGGCCATACCGACCAGCGCGTAGATGGAGCCGGTGTACAGCAGTTTGCTTCCGCCCATGTAGGTCAGACGCCACTCCATGGAGGAGTCCGCGTGTCCGGCCAAGATCAGACGGCGCTTGACTTCGCCGGTGGGCTTGCGGATGCAGTAGGTGTTGTGAGACACGTGCTTTCTCTGGAAGTGGTCCAAAAGCTGGCCGTAGAAGAAGAACTCCCAGACCATGGCGACAAGGCCGAGGACCGGCAGCGCGGTCATGACGTAGGCTGCCCAGTTGCGGGGGGCGTCCTTCCAGACGGTGAAATTCAGAACGAGGTTCAGGAGCCCGCAGGCAAGGGCGATCATGAGAAGCGTGCCGCAGAAGCGCACCCACGAGAGCAGGGCGTTCGGCGCGACCTTGAATTCCTCCTGTCTGACTTCATCCGCGGCGTTTCCGACGGCCTCTGCCATCATGTTCTGGCCGGCCAGTTCCTCGGGCGAAGCGGAGGGACGCGGACCGATCTCCTTGCAGACCTTTTTGACCGTGCGGACCGCGAAATTGGTGTACATCCGAAGCGTCGGCTTATAGCGCTCTACGCTTTCACAGGCTTTCATGCGATTTTCCTCCTGATAAGACAAAATTCTGTAACAATCATAACACAATTCGCCCCTGTTGTCGAGTCCGAAAAGTGAATAAAAACCGGATCGGAAAACTGTGGAAATCCAACAAGTGTTTATGAATTTTTTATGAAATTTCAAAAGGGATTGCCAAAGCCCCGTTCTTTGTGGTAAACTGACAAAGGAGTTTTTCACAAAAGGAGCGCTGTTTATGAAAAAGATCCTCTGCACCGTACTGAGTCTGATCCTCATTTTGTCCCTCGTCTCCCCTGCGCTTGCCGCCGGAGACCGGGACCGCTTTACGATCACGGACCCCTACGCCGCGATCGACTGGGACAGTGTCCGGCAGTACAAGACCGCCCTGCACTCCCACACCAACGCCTCCGACGGCGACCATACGCTGTACGAAAGCCTTGAGCGGCATTACAGGACCGGGTTTGACATTGTCGCCGTGACCGACCACGGCGTCGTGGACGAGGGCTGGGACGACGGCGCGAAAAACAACCTCATCAAGCGCTTTCTGTCCGTCCTCGGCAGGAGCGCGGGCGACCTCGTCTACCTCGGCGAGACCGGCGCCTTTTCGGACGGCACCCCCTACGCGTACAAAACCACCGTCACCGGCGACCATTACCTTTACGCCGGGGACCGCGTCATTATGCAGCTGCCCTACGGCGTCGAAAACAACGCCGTCTCGGTCAACGCGCACGTCAACTCCTGGTTTGTCAACGACACGGACAATTCCGTCACCACCTACGCCGACGCCGTCAGGCGCGTCGAGCGGCTCGGCGGGCTTTCGGTCATCAACCATCCCGGCGAATACACCAAGGCGCGCTACGCCCTGTCCTCGGACGAGGCCTACAACACCGGAAATGCCGCCTACGCCTACTACGTCAACATGTACGCCGACCTTTTGGACCGCTACCCCTCCTGCATCGGCATCGACGTCAACTCCAAGGGCGACAACCGCACCCGCTTCGACCGCGTGCTGTGGGACGAACTCCTGACGCGATTTTCGGCAAACGGCAAAACGGTGGGCGCCATTGCGTCCTCCGACGCCCACCAGCTTGACAAGATCGACACGGGCTTTACCCTTCTCTTAATGCCGACCCTGTCCGCAGCCGCCGCGAAACGCGCGCTCGCAAACGGCGAGTATTTCGCAGCCAGCCACTGCAACGGCAACCCCGAGGAACTCCGGGACATCGCGTCGGCCCTGCGGGTCTATTACGGTGAAAACGCCCCGACGCTGAGACAGGTGGAGGAGACCCTTGCGAAAATGGACGAGCGCATTGCCGGAATAAAGTCCGGCAAATACGGCCGCGACGATGCCATCGGCGTGGAATATACGGTTTTGGACGACGAGGGCTTTACGACCGTCGACACGTTCCCGACCGTCCGGCGCGTGACGGTGGACGACGACGGGAATACCATTGCGTTCGAGACCGAAGACGCGCTTTTGGTGCGCTTTATTTCGAACGGGCGGCTGATCGCCACGCTCCCCGCCGAAAACGCCGTGCTGCGGCTGGATGATTATGCAAACGAACTCGGCGATTACGTACGCGCCGAAATCTGGGGCGAGGGCGGCATTTTGTACACGCAGGCCTTTCTTTTGAACGCCGGACAAAACGCCGGGCATTCCGAAGTCGCGGCGGGCATCCGAAAACTGGGATTTTTCGATTTTCTGCTGGCGGAACTGAACCGCTGGTTCACGGTCGTCGCCCGCTTCTTCCGCTCCGTCTTCTGAGCCTTCCCGCGGCGTTCACGGATGCTTCGGAATTCATTCACGAATTTTTATTAATTCTTGTAAAAATTACTCAGAATTGCTATTGACAAAATAAAAAAAATTGTGTAAGATTAAAATGTTTTATTTTATCTAAGAGAGATGGATTATGACGACCGAAGCCGATGGTGTTGTTTTTGACGAAAGAAAAGATGAATGTCTTATTTCCGACGTCAAAAACGGGGATCCCGGCGCAGCCGAAGCCCTACTGCGGCAATATCAGCCCCGGGTTTCGGCCATTGCTACGTCTTACGCTTCTTCTGAGGAAGCGGCAAAGGACCTGACGCAGGAGGGTCTTTTGGCGGCGCTTTCCGCTGCAAAAAGTTACGACCCCTCCAAAAACGTCCCCTTCGGCGCGTTTTTATCCGTGTGCGTCGCAAACCGTTTAAAGTCCGTCAAACGGAAGGCGGGCGCCGCAAAGGACGCAGCCAATCGCGGCTGGATCCCGCTGGAAATGCTGGAAGTCCCCGGCGGCGTGGAGCCCGAAACGCAGTTTATTTCGGACGAGGAGCGCGAGCGTATTTTCCGCCTTGCCGAAGAAAAACTGTCCGCTCTCGAAAAAAACACGTTTTACAACCGTTTGGAGGGCCTTTACGCGGAGGAAACCGCAGGGGCGCTCGGCGTTTCGAAAAAAGCCGCGGAGAATGCCTATTCCCGCGCAAAACTCAAATTAAAAGCAGCCCTGTCCACCCACGATCTTAACAGTCCTTCGACTGAAAAGATATAACCCACCCGTAAAAAAATAACAGCGAGGTAAAAACACATGTACGAAGACAAAACACTTATTTGCAAGGAATGCGGAAAAGAATTCGTATTCACCGCAGGCGAGCAGGAGTTCTACGCGGAAAAAGGCTTTGAAAACGAGCCCCAGCGCTGCAAGGAATGCCGTACCGCCCGCAAGCAGGCTGCAAAGGGTGAAAGAGAGTACTTTGTGACTGTATGCAGTCAGTGCGGAAAAGAAGCCAGAGTACCCTTCAAGCCGCGTGAGGACCGTGCCGTTCTCTGCAGCGAATGCTTTGCCAAGTCAAGAGCTTGAACCGATCAGCAAATATCCTCAGCAAATCCCCTTTACGGTAACAATATATTGATTTGACGAAAAAAAGCCCCCCCTCAGGGGCTTTTTTTATTTGTGTCTGGGTATTAAACGGTAGCACGGCACACCGTGCCGTCTCGCGGACCGGACGGGCGGTGGGAGGTGAGGAGT
>CAMVBD010000111.1 GCA_947165615.1 uncultured Clostridia bacterium
TCAGGTCCGCCGGCAGGTCGGTGACGACCGCGCCGGTCTTGGACGAATAATAGATGGCAAGGACGGCTGCCAATGCGTTTTTGCCGTCCGACAGCGTGACGTAGGGGGCGCGGCCTTCGCGCGCGGCCTCAGCGACGTCCCGGAACAGCGACGTGTGCCCGTTTCCGTAGACGTTGGAAACCGTTTCGATCAGCGGGTTCTGTTCCGCCTTGCCGTCAAAGCAGGCGTACTCCACGGTGTTGGCGCTGAGTCCCCCGAGCTTCATGGTCCCCTTTTGCCCGAGGAGGGTCAAATGCTCCTCGAGGTCCGTGCCCGCGACGTTGACGGTGCCCTCCACGGTCGCAAGGACGCCGTTGTCGAATTCCAGCACCGCCGTGCCGAGGTCCTCGGCCTCGATGTAAGGATGAAAGGCCTGTCTTGTGCGCCCGTAAACGCGTTTGACCCTGCCGCCGCACATCCAAAGCAGCAGGTCGATGCCGTGGATGCACTGGTTCATGAGACACCCGCCGTCCTGCGCCCACGTGCCGCGCCACGCGGCCTGCCCGTAGTAGTCCCGCCCCCGGCTCCAGCGCACGGTGACGGCGGCGTTGGAAAGCGCGCCGAAGTCGCCGGCTTCCAGACGCTTTCGCATGTCCTGCACGCTGAGGTTGAAGCGGTTCTGGTGGCAGACCCCGGCTGTGACGCCGTGCTTTTGGGCCGCGGCGATCAGGGCGTCGGCGTCGGCCAAAGAGAGCGCCACGGGCTTTTCGATGATGACGTTCACGTTTTGTTCGATGACCGCAAGACCGATCTCGGCGTGGGTGCCGCTGGGCGTCGCAATGCTGACAAGGTCGAGGTCCTCGTTTTTGAGCAGCTCGTCACAGGACGTATAGCGCCGGATGGATGAAACCTCCGTTTCGTTCCAGCCGACGGCGGAAAACAGGACGTCGACGTGGGTCGGGTCGATGTCGCAGACCGCGACGACGTCGAACCCGTTGTTTTTTGCGGCGTTCAGGTGGTTGACCGCCACCCGCCCGCAGCCGATGAGCGCGTATTTCATAAGATTCTCCGATAAAAAAGATTCTGCTATTATAATAATACGGAAACCGCTCTTTTGCAAGGGCAAAGCGCAGGATGCCGCAAAAAAATCGGAGCGGGCGGACAAAAAAAGAGCCCGGACCGTCCCCAAACGGAAACGGTCCGGTTTTTTCTCTTCCCCAAAAAATGGAGGTCCTCAGGAGGAAACTACCCTCTGACGTCGCTACAGTACCATTTGTTTCTGAAATCCCGCTGAAACCGTCAGCGGACGTCGACCTCCAGAACGCGGGTATACAGAGGCTCCTTTTCCCACGGACGGCGCTCGGTCAGCGTGACGCGGTAAACGCCGGGGGTGCGGCTTTTTAAGATCAGATAGGAATAATCCGTGCCACCGGCATAGCCGGGAAGCGAGGTATCCAAAAACAGCAGCTCGGCTGCGACGGGGTCGTTTTCATCGACGGAAACGCCCAGCACATACCCGCCGTCGGCGTGCCCCGGAATGGGGCCGACCACCGCCATCCCCGAGGTCAGGGCAGGGACGCGCACCCGGACGGCCGGGTCCTCCAGCCCCACCGCCATTCGGAGCAGACTTCTCGCGTCCGCGGCGGTCACGGTCCCGTCGCCGTCCGCGTCCGAGGACAGGGCAAAGCCGACGGCTTCATTCGGCAATCCGACGGAAGAACGCAGGGCGGCTCTGGCGTCCGCGGCGGTAATCTGGCAGTCACCGTCCGGGTCGCCCGCAAGAGGCTTTGCGAAATCGGCGTATTCGGCGCTTTCAAGAAGCCGCGTCAGTTCGTAGGTCGGGAACACGCCGCCGTCCTGAATCACGCCCCCGCGGTACAGGCTTTTGAGCGTGCGGTACGCCGCCGCGAAATCGGACGCGTCCTTCGGCCAGAGCACACACACGCTCCTGCCCGGCAGCCGAGCCACGGTTTTGCAACCGGAAACGTCTTCCCCGAAAACCGCGCGGTCCGGTTTTTCGACCGAACCGGGGTTGACCCATACCTTCAAAAGATAATTGCCGTAGGCGTAGATATCCGACCCCTCATAGTCGATCACGCGGGCGTTTAAGAGCGCGTCGGCAAGGGGGTGCGCTTCGCCCAGCGCGTCGCGCACATACCTTTCGTTCAGAGCAAAAGCCAGCGCCAAAGCGTTTTCGCGGGTCGGGTCCGTCAGGACCAGAACCCAGCGCGAGGGAAGGCCGACAAGGTCTTCGTCCGCCAAGGACGGCGTCTGCTCCTCCGGCTCCGCGACCAGCAGGCCGTCGCTCGTCAGGCGCGCCATTTCATCCCGCGCCGGCGCCGAGAGCAGGGTCTCCCGCACCGGGATCACCGTTTCGACCGCCCCTGCCGCAAAATCAGACGGCGCAAAGCCCGCCTCATACGCCGACGGCGGAATTTCGGCGAGTCCTCCGACGATCGAAAGCTCTACCGCCGCGTGCGGGGTCGTGTCCTTTTCGGCGGCAAAGACCGGCACTCCGCACGCCCACAGCAGCGTCAGGCACAAAATCCATGCAAATACTTTTTTCATTTTCTCATTCCTCCGGTTTCATAAAAACAGTCGTAGCAGCTCCTGCGAATCTCCCGTGCACGCGTGCGCCCGTGTACCCGCGCACCCGCCATCAAAGACGGCAACTCACGAAACGAACTCTTCCCTCTCCAGCCCCACGGCGACGCGTAAGATCTTTCTGGCGTCGGCGGCGGTGTACTGCCTGTCGCCGTCTGTGTGCGCAACGCTTGCCGAATAGGCGTAGACAGGTTTTTCAAGCCCCACGGCAAAGCGCAGCACGAGCCGCGCGTCCGCAGCCGTCACATGCCCGTCCATGTCCGCGTCGCCGACCAAAAAGGCGTCCATGGAAAAGCCGACGTCCGTCTCGGCGGCTTGGACAAAAGGCTTTTCGGACAGAGATTTTATCAGCGAAATCACGGCGTCCCGGCTCGGCTCCTTCAGGGTCAGCACAAAGAACCGGAATTCGCCGTGGTTCGTCCCGCGCGCTTCCACCTTTTCGACCGCTTCCCCAAAGGCCTCCGGCGTCGCGTCGGCAGCCGCAAAGTCCTCGTCCGTCATGACAAGGACCTGATAGCCGTCTTTGAGCATTTTTTCCGCTTCCCGTACGGACACGACCCGCGCCCCCGCGACGGCGGGCGACGCCTGAACCCTTGCCAGCGCCAAAAGCGCGGACGGGAGAGACGCGTCCTTCAGATACACGACGCAGGGATCGTAAAACATGGACGAGAACAGCGCATAGGCCGGCACGACCGCCGTAACGGCCTCCGGTTCCAGCCCGAAATACTCCGGCGTGTAACTGCCGTTCGGAAGGAAACGCCGACGGGCCTGAGCCTCCTGCTCGTTTTCCTGCGAAGTATCCACCGGTACGGGGTAGTAAAAATCCCCCCGCTCATACGGAAAATCCGGCTCCACGGGCTTAAAAAGCGTTACGCTCAGAGCAAAGCCCCAGGCGTCCTCCCCCACTTCGGCGCAAACCCCCGCCAGCGGAAGCGAGCCGGCCAGCGCCAGCGCCAAAAGCAGAGCCAAAGCCTGTCGCAGACGTTTTCTTTTCATACCCTCTTTCCTCCTTTTGTATCAAACAAATCCGAAAGGGTGTTTGTGTCGCCGCATGAGACGGCAGCAGTACGACGGGTCTGCCGTGATACGGTGCATTCAGACGGCAGAGGTCTGCCATGCCGTCCATTTGACCGTAACATAAGCGCCCCTTCGGGGGAGATCCGACCAAAACAAACAACTTTGTATGCAAAGGACGCCCGACGCCGGTCGGATCTCCACCCTCAGGCCCGCGAGACGGCAGAGGTCTGCCGTGCTGCCTTTGGTCTCCGTTTTCACTATAGCACAGAAAATCCGGTTTGTCAACAATATATTTCCTGAAAAAGTATTTACACCAAAAACATTTTGTGATAGAATAGACTTGAGACTTGGGCAGCCCGTCCGGCGTCCTCCGTTTTTCACACACGAGCCACGAATCACGAGCCACGAACCACGAACCACGAGCCGCGAATAAATGAGCCAAAATATCGACAATTTCAAACGGGGCACCGCCGAGCTGCTGGTGCTGCATCTTTTACAAAACGAGGATCTTTACGGCTACCAGATCACCCACGCCTTTGAGGAAAAAAGCGGCGGCGTGTACACGGTGCTGGAGGGGTCTTTGTATCCCATTCTCTATAAACTGACGGAAGCCGGATATATTTCGGATTACGTGGTCCCGGCGGGCAAAAAAAGGACCCGCCGCTATTACCATCTTGAGGACAGCGGACGGGCGTATTACAAAGAGATTTTGGGCGAATACCTGTCGATCTCGGGCGCCATCGACCGCATTTTGGACAGGTGAAGCCATGACGGATTTTGAAAAAGACCTCAGACAGTATAAAAAACAGATCAAAAAACTGCTGCTTGTCAAAACGGCGGCAGCCGACCGGTTTTTGTCGGACCTTGACGGCAGCATCGCGGACTTTACGGAGGCCCAGCCGGACGCGGACCTCCAAAAAATCACGGCGCACTTCGGCACGCCCGAGGACGTGGCGCGCTCCTTTTTCGCGTCCACCGACATTGCGGCCATCCGCAAAAAACTGACGGTCCGCCGCGCCGTCCTCTGCGTGCTGCTCGCGGCGCTCGCCCTTTGGGGCGCGGCTGTCGCGGCGCTGTACGTCGAAGCGAAAAACGACCTTTCCGGCTCCATTACGGTAGAGGAGCAGGTCGAAATCCCGGAGGGGACCCGATGAAACGTCTGACTTCCCTGATTCTTTGCGTTTTTCTGAGTTCGGCTTTCCTGTTTCCCGCCTTTGCCGAAGAGACGCAGCCCGAAACACCGGAGACGCTTGTCGTTCAGGAATACGAGACTTTCGAGCATACGGACGCCCGGACCGCCTTGGGGCTGACGGGAACGACCTCTCTTTCGGCACTGCTTGAAAAACTGTTGTCCCTGCTGCCGGACTTCGACATAGGGTATCTTGCCGGGCAAGTCGGGGACGATACCGTCGCCGGACTTGTCAACGCGCTTTGGGACGCCCTGCTCGGCGGACAGGCGGGTTCCGAACAGAGTCTGGATGACCGCCGCGCGGTGGTGCACGACAGAGAGCCGTATACCGTCACAAAAACCGCAGTCTACCGGGACAAAAACGAGGACCGGGAATACGACCTGACCCTGACCGGATACTTTGTAAACGTCGGCGGCAAGCCGAAGTGCCTACGGGCAGAGACGTCTTACGGCGTGCGTAACACCGGGCGCTGGCGCATTACCCCCGGGACCGTCGAAATCGACGGCGACAAGGCCGTCTGCCGCTTTACGGTCGAGCGCCTGTTTACAGGCGTGCCAATAAAAACGGAGGAGATCGAACTCACGGTCGCGGGCAAACCCACCGGAACCGTCGTGCGCGTTCCGGCGCTCAGAGGCGACCTCAATTTTGACGCCCATATTACCGCCGCCGACGCCAGAATCGCCCTGCGACTGGCCGTCGGCCTCGAGGCCGCAAACATCGCCCTTTTGCAGCGTGCCGACGTGGACTGCGACGGCAGTGTGACCGCCGCTGACGCGAGGCTGATCTTACGCGCCGCCGTGGGGCTGTGATCCTGAATCCGGACATGACAAAACCGCCGTGACAGCACGGCGGTTCGTTTTTTATCAGAATGGATTTCTCAGCCCGCAAAGGTGACGTTTTCGAGGCGGGTCAGTTTCGGGAACACCACGTTGTCGCTGCGCCTCGTCTCTTTCGTCATGGTCATGGTCTTGAGGTACTCGCCCATGTCGCCGGACACGGAGC
>CAMVBD010000112.1 GCA_947165615.1 uncultured Clostridia bacterium
TATTTTTTTATCCCGGTTTCTTTTGAGAAAACGAAAAACGTCCGGGCTCCCCCGGACGTCGGAAATTTTTCATACAGTGAGCGATTCTTGGACAGCCTTTTCTTGTTTTGCCGCTTTTCTGCGGTCGTTGACGACGAGGCCGACGTAGAGCAGAGCGGTACACACGACGCAGCCGACGAATGCGAGGAAGACGTCGACGTCCGTATCCAGCACGACCACCTGTCCCGGCCCGCCGACGCCTTTGCCGAACAGCCGGTAGAAGAACATGTTGTCCTCCGGCTCCCAGTGCCAGTTCTGGTTGATGGAGCCCTCCATGTAGAAGTCGCTGAAGAATTCAAAGATCTCCCACACGACCATTACGACGCAGGAAAACCCGAAGGAGGCAAAGGTTTTCAGACAGCGCGGGATCTCGTTTGCGCGTCTGGTGGTCTCGATCAGGCACCAGCCGATGAACACGACGACGCCGCCGGAAACGAGGTGCAGGATCTTGTCGTAATCGTCCATGCTGTGCTGGAGCCCGACGCCCTGCCCGAGGAACGAGCCGGAAAACACAAAGAGCAGAATGAAACTCTGCACCCGGTAATTCATTTTACCGAAAAAGAGTTTGGGGAAGCACAATAGCCGCGCCAGCGGCACAACGAACGCGACCGCGAGGTTGACGCTTAAAAGCATGACCGGGGTGGAAGACTCCCCTTCCTGCGCCTTTTTGATCCGGTAAATCAGCGCCGCGACCATGCACAGACGCACGAACCACCACCAGATGATCTCCACCGGCAATACCTGTTCTTTGATGGACGTGATCTCATACCGGAAATCCTCCTTGACCGTCCATTTGGGGAATTTGTAGCCGTAAAAAAGGCCGTTGTCGCCGTTTTTCAGTTTGTTGCGGTCCTCCAGGATCGCCGCCAGCACAATGCCGCCGACAAGCGCCCCGAACATGGCGCAGAGGTAATTGAGGTCGATGGCAAACAGCGGAAACTGGTCCTCCCCCGCGACGCCCTTGCCGAAGATGGCAAAAAACAGGGCGTTCTGGTCGGGGCGGATGTTATAGCCCTGCAGAGCGGTGCCGAAGAAATAGTCCGAAATGAACGTATACATCGTCCAAAAAATGAGTCCGGCGTAGACGAATCCGGTCCCGAACAGATAACTCTGAAAAACGGTCAGGCGTTTCTTATTGAAGTGTTTTGCGACGGCGTTATACAAAAAAGACCCGATAAAAACGCCGGCAAACCCGAACAGCAGGAACATGAGACGCTGCGTGTCCACGAGATAACGAAAAGGCGTCATACTGCAACTCCGATCCATCAGATTTTATATTTTCTCTCGCGCGTATCATAGCACACTTTGCTTTGGAAAAAAAGGGATTTTCATAAACTGTAATGAAATTTTAATAAAAAGCAACCGTTTTTCATCCGCAGACGGGACGGGACCGTCTCCCCTGCGCCCGATCCCGCCAAAAACAAAAAAAGCCCCGGCAATCCGAATAAAGCGGAGCCGAAGCCTTTTGACGCGTTATGCCGCGCTGCCGTTCTGACGGCCGGCGCGCGGTTTGCCGAAACCGAAGACGCCGCGGTTTTTGACAAAATACTCGACCCCGGACCAAAGGGTGGGCAGAACGATGACGGCGATGATGATCTCGTCCAGCAGCGGGACGCCGTGAAACACGATCCAGACGCACAGGGCGACCATGGTGGAAAAGGTTTTGACTTTTCCGGACAGGCCGGCGGCGATCACGTTCCCCTGCCCCGCCGCCACAAGCCGGAGGCCCGTGACCGCGAATTCGCGGGTCAGTACGGTCATCAGCGCCCAGGCGGGGAACAGTCCCCGGGCCGTAAAGATCGTCATGGCGGACAGGACCAGCAGTTTATCCGCCAAAGGATCGAGGAATTTTCCGAAATCGGAAACCTGATGGTATTTTCTCGCGATCTTTCCGTCCACAAAATCGGTCAGCGACGCGATCATAAAAACGGCGAGGGACGCCCAGCGAAGGACTTCATTCTGTTCGCTGAACCAAAACAGCGCCATAAACGCCGGAATCAGGGCGATCCTTGCCAACGTGATTTTACTTGCAGTCGTCATAGTCTCTTCCTTTCTGCGCCCGGTATGCCGGGCAAAACCGAATGCGCGTCTTCCCCTTTGTCCGAAGACGATTTGACGCGCGATCATATTATAGCAGAAAAAATCCGTCCGGCGCCGGAAACTGCATTTTTGGCCGGTTTTTTGTAACGATCGGCCAAAACGCCGCACATTTACCGACCTGTCGGCGCCGGTTGGGAAGCCGCCGTGCCAAAAAAGAGATCCCCCTCTTTCGAGGGGGACCCTTTTAACAAACGGTCTTCTTATTTGAAGAGGTTCTGGAACCAGGCGATGATCCTTCTGAAGAAGTCGCCGATGGAGCGGAAGAACCGGATAAAGCCGTTGGGAACCACTTCGTCCTCGTCCACGACGTCGGGCGTCCACTTATTGAGAAGGTCGCCGAAGCTCTGCTCAAGCTGACGCAGGAAGCCGACGTTGGAGGTGGCGAACAACTGGTTCAGGAACGAGTAGTTGCCGTTGAACTCCGCGAGTCCGTTGTTGGTCGCGACGCCCGCGTTCAGAGCGGCGTAGAAGATGTAGTACACGGTGTACATGATCTTATCCATGCCGTCGTCAGAGGAGGCCATCTGACCGAAGTTCTCGAGCAGCGCGCAGACGAACTTGTAACCGTCCTCGTTGAGTTTGCCCTTGAGCATGGCTTCAAGCGCTTTGACGTTCTGCGGGTTAGAGATGAAGCGCAGGAACAGACGCATGACGACGGTTGCCATGTCGACGCGGTCGGCGGTGTCGTCGCCGGATTCCACATAATCCATGGTGTAGTCGTGCTTGCCTCTCAGGGAGTCGAAGCCTCTCAGTTTACCGAGGCTGAGTTCGGCGATCGCGTCGTCCGCCACGCCGGTAAGATCGAACTGAGCGTCCTCATTCTCGTTGATGCCTTCGATCAGTTTGTTGATGATATCCGCAATGGAGATATCCTTCAGGTCGATGTTCGCGAGTTTCAGAACGTTGAGTCTGCCGTCCTCGTCCTTGATCTTGCTGGTATCCTTGAGCGCGGGCTCAATGATGGTAAGCAGCGTGTAAACTGCCTGCAGCATGTTCCTGACGGCGGTGTCGAGACCGTCGGAGTTCAGGAAGTAAACGAGAGCGGGAAGCTGTTCCAGAATGTTGTCGATCGGGTTCTCAAGGATCTCGTCCACTCTGTCAAGCAGAGGCTTCAGGATCGAGGAGAGGACCGCGTTCTGATCGGCTTCCACCGCCGCGGCGTACGCTTCCTGCGTCAGGATGTTGTTGCACTTGAGGGCTTCGAGGATCGGGATGATGGAATCCTTGTAACCGTCGGCGCCCTTGATGACGATGAGGTCGGTGCCGTCAAAGTCGTTGAAGAAGCGGATGTCCTTGCCGACAAGCAGCCATTCAAGGATCGGATACGCGGGCTGAAGCATGCGTACGATCTCGGCGATGAACTGCTGCTGGTTGCCTTCCGTGATCGTGTTGAGCTGGTAGTTGTCCCAAATCGCGACGTTAACGCCGAGGCTCTTGTCAAGGATCTGCGCGGCGTGGTTGTAAAGGTTGGTGCCGAGCATATCCTTCAGGTTCTTCACAAGATCCTGGATCGCGGTAAGGATCTTCTGCAGGTTCTCATTCGTGTAGATCGTGCTGCCGATCATATCGTTGAGCATCTGCTTCAGGTTCTTATAGACGCCGCCGTCCTTCTTCTCGACGCCGAGGAGCGTGATCCACGTGTCGACGAAGAGCGGGAAGTACTTGGTGATGTATTCGCCCATCTCTCTGGTGTACAGCGGGCCGTAGATGGAGGAGTTGAAGGTCGCGCCGGTGTTGCCCTTGAACGGAGCGAAGACTTCGCCTTCACGCTCGGGAGCGAACAGCCATTTGTATTCCTCGACGGAAACCATCTTCTCTTCGTAAGTGCCTTCGTTGAGGAAGGTATGGACGATGTCGAAGATCTTTCCGAGGTCGTCCTTTCTCTGGGCGTACTCGGCGTCGGTCTCGCCGTCCTTCTTTTCGCCGACGATCAGTTCCATGAGCGCGTCGTCGTTGCCCTCATACTCAAAGACGTTGGCGACCACCGCGAGCAGGACGGACAGGGTATCCATGCTGTCGAGTTCGTCGTTGCGGAAACTCATCTTGTAGGTATTGGGCTCGAAGGAGTAGGTCTGGTATCTGGTCAGCAGGCCGATGGCGAAGGTCTTGAGGACGTTGACGCCGTCGACGGTGGAAGCGGCGTTGACTTCGATACCGGTGAAGTGCTTGACAATGTTGAAGATGCCTTCCAGCGTCAGGTTGTTGAGGTCCGCACCGTAGGTATCGAGTTTGAGCAGTTTGCCAAGGTCTGCGACCTTGCGGCCGTTGACTACGATGAGTTCGTCGTCCTTGCCGGCAAGGCTGAGGACCGCGGTCACAAGCTGCGTGACGGGCTCGACCAGGTTGCGTACGCTGACGGACAGGCCGTTGGTGTTGATGAAGTACAGCAGTTCGGGCACCAGGGCGATCAACTGCTTGGCGGCGTCGTCCGCGGCGGCGATCGTGTCGATCTTGCCGAGGAGTTTGTTGATGACGTAGCGCATAGCGTCAAGGCCGGTCTCAACGCTGGTGTAGTCGGAGGTGTCGCAGCCGAAGGCCTCGAGGATGGGCAGCAGGCCCTTTCTCATACCGTCGTGGCCGGCGATGGAGATCGCGGGCTTGGCGGCGTTTTCAGGCATTTCAGCCACGTCATACAGCAGGTCAAGGCTGTTGTTCTCGCCGACGAGCAGCCAGGTAAGCAGGTTGCCGGCAGGCGCGAAGACTTCGACCAGTTTGTCTACGAAGACCTCTCTCGAGTATGTCTCGTCGGACTCGCCGGCGTTGATGTAGGCGTCCCATGCGTGATCGTCCACACCGAGAACGATGCCGACGGCGGTCTTGATGATGCCTTCCAGTTTACCATAGGTTTCGCCGACAAGTTTGCCGATCGCGTTGACGGTATTGGCGCTGTAGAGATTCGTGCCGGACCAAGCCTTGTTCAGCAGGTCGTTGACGCCCTCATACTTGGCGCTGCCGTCGTCGTTCTTGATGGCAAGTTTGACGACCTCGTCGAGGATCTCGTAGAAGTAATCCTTGACGTACTGCGCGGTCTCCTCGTTCCAGTTGTTGGCGTCGGCCGTTCTGTACTTGAGGCAATACTCAAGCGTCTGGGAGACGGCGATAGCCTTGGAGTCGCCGACGTTCGGGAACTCGTCGTGGCTCCAGGTGCTGTCGAAATAGAACCAGTCGTAGTCGACGTAACTGATTTCTCCGATGGTGCCGTTCAGCAGCGCCAGAACGCTCTGATACTTGGCTTCGTCGTTCTTGAAGAGTTTTTCGACCCAGAAGTCCTTATTCTGTTCGGCCTTCAGCATGCTGATGGCGGAGCAGACAAGAAGGGTGAGGGTGTCGACGAACTCTTCCGTGGTCTTGTAGGACATTCTGTACAGGGTCTCGCCGCTGCCGGATTCGTAAGCATCCACCTGACCGATGGCAAAGTTTGCAAGGTAGTTGACGGATTCGCCGTTTCTTACAACGGAAGTGGGCCCGATGATGTCAAGACCGAGTTTGGCGTTTACGAGTTTGGCGATCTCGCCGAGGTCAAGCGCGCAGAAGTTGACCGCGTTTGCGCCTTCGAGTTCGAGCGCGCCGTTGAGAATCTCGTTGAGTTTGCCTTCGACCGTCGCGCCGTTCAGGATGGACGGTAC